>JBBQPD010000007.1:0-23971 GCA_038331535.1 Gemmatales bacterium
GGGTCAGTGCCGTCTGATAGCGCCGGTGCGCCGTCGCCAGCGAGCAGCCGACGAGCACGGCGATTTCCTCGAACGTCAGGCCGCCCCACATGCGGGCGACGATCACCTCGCGCAGCTCCAGCGCCAGCTCCGCGAGGGCGCGCGTCGCCTCGTCGGCGTCCAGACGTTCCTCGGGCGCGCTGAACCATACCTCAGGCGTGCTGGCCCGCTGCTCGCGCTGACGGCGGCGGCTGGCCGTGCGATACGCCGCCAGCGCCTCATTGCGCACCACGCGGTACAGCCAGGGAAGCACCTGCTCCGGCGGCGGTGCTTGCAGCGCCAGGCGGACGAAGGCGTTTTGCACCAGGTCTTCGGCAGCGCCGCCCCACTGCCGGGCGAAGAGACGAAGAGCCGGCGCGTGTTCGCGATACAGCCGTCCCAGGAGCGTCGGTTCCAGCGGCCTCATGCATGGCTCTCGTGGAGACGTGTCCACAGATAGAATGCCGCGGCCGCGCGAATTTCTCACGCGGCAACGAGAGTTTTTCTATCCGTGAACCGTTCGCTCATTCCGTTCAGAGATAGTACGATGGCTGACTGGAGGCGCCGCGAGCCGTGCGGCACCGGACTGACGGAGGAATTGCCATGCCGTTCGTGAAATGCAGCGTGGACGGGTGCAGCCGCAAGTTGCAGCCGCTCTTCAAGGTGGACCCGCGCGACCGGGAGACGTGGCTGTACCCCGAATGCGACGTCTGCTTCCGTCCCGCCTGCGACAAGCACTCGGCGGAGATCGACGGCCAAATCGTCTGCGACCGCTGCCGCCGGGAGAGAGAGGCGGAGGAAGCGCCGGCGCTGCTCGAGCTGGGTTTACTGCGACTTCCGGCGCGCGCAGGTGAGAACGGAGACGCATCGCAATACCGAAAATGAGCTGTATCGTTGGTTCACATTAACGGGCCGCGCCTTCGGTTGGCAATGGTGGCTCACCGTAATCTGCATCCTCTTTCATTTTTTCCTTGTGGCGACCGACGGCTTCCTCAATCGTGTGGGACTTCGTCAGCTGCTTGTCGCGCTTGGCCAGGCCGACCAGCGTCTTGTAATGCTCCTGCAGCGCCTTCACCTCTTCCTCGCTAAGATCCTCGACGCTGATAAGCCGATTGCTCGCCCCTCGCATCGCCGCGACCAGCTCATTGAGCTTGAGCTGGATGGCCAGCGCGTCCTTGTTCTGCGACCGCTGGATAAGGAACACCATCAGGAAGGTGACGATGGTGGTGCCGGTGTTAATCACCAGCTGCCAGGTGTCCGAGAAATTAAAGATGGGGCCGGTCACTAACCAGACCAGGATGACAGCTACGGCGAGAAAGAAGGCCCACGAGCTGCCGGCCCACTTCGTCGCCCAGTGGGCCATCCGCTCCAATTTGCCCGAACTGTTATTCATCGATTGGGTATCCCTGGTTCGTGTGGAAATCCGCCGCGGCATCCGCGTTGTGTTTCTACGCCACCTTGCGCAACAGCAGACAGGTGTTGCAGCCGCCGAAGCCGAAGGAGTTCGAGATAACGACGCGGACTTTCCGCGGACGCGCCTGGTTGGGGACGTGGCAGAGGTCGCAGTCTGGATCGGGGTCGTCGAGATTGATCGTCGGCGGCAACGCCTGGCGTTCGAGGGCGGTCAGGCAGGCGACGACCTCAAAGGAAGCCGCGGCGCTCAGCAGGTGTCCGGTCATGCTCTTCGTCGAGCTAACCGGCACCGTGCGGGCGGCCTCGCCCAGGGCCAGGTGCAGCGCCCGGCTCTCTCCCCGGTCGCCGATCAGAGTGCTGGTGGCGTGGGCATTCACGTAATCGACTTCATCCGGATTGACGAGGGCATCGGCGAGGGCGGCGCGCACGGCCCGCGCGGCGGGTTCGGAATGGGGACTCGGGGTGATGACGTGATAGGCGTCGCTGCTGGCGCCGAAGCCGGCCACCTCGGCGTAGGCGCGGGAGCCGCGGCGGCGCGCGGCGGCGGCGGTCTCCAGCACGAACATGGCTCCGCCGTCACCCAGGACCAGGCCGTCGCGGCCGCGGTCGAACGGACGAGAAGCCGCCTCTGGAGCATCGTTGCGCCGCGTCAGGGCGCCGATGTTGCCGAAGCTGGCAAGCGACATCGGCGTCACATCCAGGTTGCAAGCGCCGGCCAGGCAGACGTCCACCAAACCCATGTCCAGCCAGCGGCGCGCCTGGGCCAGGGCGTGATTGCCGCTGGCGCAGGCCGCTCCCACCGTCGCCGACAGGCCAGTCAGCCCGAGTCGGCGGCGCACCACTTCGATGATGGCCTCCTTGTCCTGGGCCGGGTCTTGAATGCGGTTGCCGCCGCGGAGATTGTCGTCTTCCCAGGCCATCAGCCACTCGGCGGCGAGACCGAGGATCAGGCCGAGTCGCCGATCACCGCGGTTTTCCCACCAGCCGGCATCCTGCAGCGCCCGCGCGCAACACCACAGGAGGAGTTGCTCGAAGGGATGAAGCCGGCGGAACTCATCGTGCTCCCAGCCCGGAGGAATCGGCACGTCCGCGATCGGGGCCATCACCTTGCAGCGGTGCCTCGACACGTCGAACTTGGCGACCGCGCGGACGCCGGAGCGCCCGGCCAGGAGGTTGTCGGCCGTCGCCACATAGCTGTTGCCCAGGGGATTCGCGGTGCCCAGGCCCGTGATCCAGATCGGCTGTCTCGTCGGCACGGCACAGTCTCCCACAAAAATCAGCGGACGTCGGCGCGAAACGCAAACGGGAACCGGGTCCACGCGCTCAGGCCGAGCGCGCCAAAGGGGCAAGATACGCTCCTCGTTCCGCCAGCGTCAGTTCCAGGTTGCAGGCGGCGTCGAGCGGACAGTTCCAACTCCGGTTTGTCCGCGACTCTCCAGCAAGGAAGCGGACGAGATCGGGGAGGCCCGGCAAGGATTGTTCCGTCGTCGCGCGCGGCACGAGACGCAAACGGGAGCCGAATGCGCCGACCGCTTGAGGCAGCAGCGCCAGGGCCGCCGCGCGACAGACGGGCTGCCGGCCATCCGTCTCATTCGCTCTCGGGATCGCCTCCGGATCCCAGCCGGTCACGACGACCCAGACGCCGGCTGCGTCCTGCTCGGCCGCTAACGATAGCCCCAGCAGCAGCGCCTGGCGGATGCCGCCGATACCACCGCCGACCCCCAGGCTCGGACCGTGAATGTGCAGCGCCAGGCTGATCATGCTGGACAGGGCGTGCAGCGACTGAAAGGGGATGATGAGCGGCGAGACGCTCAGCGGGCCTTGCTGACGGAACTTGTCCAGGGAGACGGCAAAGGATCGTCGTCCCGGGAAGCGCGGGGCGCCGACGACGGCCCAGTCCGTGAACGCTTGCTCCGAAAGGCCGCCGTCGTGAATGGCGCGCAGGACCGCCGCCACGGCCGCCACCGTCTGGTCGTCGGCGTGGTTGAGCAGGTTAGGCGGCAGCGCCAGTCCGCCCGGCGGCCCCGGCTCTTTTCTTAGCGCGGCGAGGGCGTCCGCCGACGCCTCGACGACGCCGAATGTGCGAAGCGTACAGCTCGAATTGTTGCCGGAGTGCGGGGAGAATGGCGCCACGTCGTCATTCCTCGTGCCAGGGAGTCGTGGTCAGGCAGCAGCGCGGACGTCGGTCAGCTTGAAGTACAGCAGGTCGAGAAGATCGCCCACCCTCAAGACCTTTGCCAAGTCGCTGCCCGTCAGATCGACGCCGAAACGACTCTCGATGTTGAGCACCAACGTCACCATGTCGATCGAGTCGAGACCCAGCCCATCTTGAAGGGTCAGGTCATCGTCCAGCCGTGCGAAAATCCTGCCGGTGTCTTCATGCAGTTGCGCTGCAAGAGCCTGACGAAGCGCGCTGCGATTCATCGCCTTGACCTTTCCGCGAGAAAAGGAGGGGTAATCCGGCCGCCCGCAGAAGATAGGCAATCGCGCACCACGACGCAAGTCCAACACCGCAAGTCTAACCCGAATGATTCACCGCAGAGGACACAGAGAAACGCAGAGGAAAACGAAATCAATCGTGGTAGCTGCGTTATTACGCCCCGAAGCATGTTTTCTATTGGAACACCGTGACTCTCCGTCTGAAGCTTGAAACTCTTTCGGATATCCCCTCTGCGTTCCTCTGCGTCCTCTGCGGTGAATCATCCGGGCTAACCTGCGCAACTCGTCAGCTACAATGAAAGCCGCCCGCAGTGTTGTCGCCCCGCCGGAGAGGAGTGCGGACATGGACACGTATCGCAAGCAACCGGAAGGCGCGTCGCATCAGGCGGTCGGCGCGTTGATGGGAGCGCTGGCGGGGTTTGGCATCGCGGCCCGGCAGATTTTCAGCGACTACGGCGAGGCGGCCCAGCTTCCCTGGGTGCAGTGCGTCGGCATCACCATGATCGGCGGGGTGGTGGGACTGTTCCTGGCGACGATCTTCAGCGGCGGGGTGCCGGAAGAAAACGGCACGGCCCCGCCCGTCCTGCCCGAGGTGCCGGCGCACATCGATCCGCCGCCGACGGGAAAAACCGAGCAGCGCGTGAAGCCAGCCGAGAGCGTTACGGGCGTGCGCGGCCAGGACGACCAGGTGCAAAAGGGGTGAGCTAGGCATGGCATTCGTTCAAACAGTGACCCGCTCGCCACTGGCTTATAGCGCAGGCTCGCGGAACCGAATGGCATTCTTGAGCGTCCCCTGGGATGTTTGTTTGGCAATTGGTGATCGCGCACTCGGCGCAGGACTACTACCCGCTCGGACCGACAACTCTTACCACTCGCCCAGGCAGCAACCGCCGGCGCCGCCATTTACCAGCGGCAGCGCCCGGCGTTCAAACGGTAATTTCAGATACTCCGCGCGGTCGAACACCACGCGGCCGCCGAGGATGGTGTTGGTGACGTGCGTGGAATGCTCGAAACAGTCGCCGTCGTACAACACGAGGTCGGCGACCTTACCGACTTCGAGGCTGCCGAAACGATCGTCGATGCCGAGGATTTTCGCGGCGTCGAGCGTGACCGCCGCCAGCGCCCGGTCGTGGCCGAGACCGTGGGCCATCGCCACCGCCGCCTCGTGCCGTAGCGACCGCGTCTTTGGGACGTACCCCTCGAAACCGGTGCCGATCGCCAGCGGGATCTTCTTGCTGGCCAGCACGAATGCGTTGCAGAGTTGGCTCTGGTACGTTTCCATGCTGCCGGGCCGCTGCATCGTCGGATGGACGACGACCGGCACTTTCGCTGCGGCCAGCTCGTCGGCCATCAGGTAGCCTTCCGTCGCCAGGTCGAGGCGGGCGAGCAGGTCGAACTCCTTCGCCAGGCGCAGGGCCGTCGCCAGGTCGTCGGCGCGGTGGGCTGCAAAGATCACCGGTATCTTTCGTGCCAGGGCGAGGCCGAGCGCCTCCAACTTGGCGTTCGGGGCTGGCTTCTTGTCGTCGCCCTTCGCCGCGGCGACTTTGCGGGCGTGCGCCCCAGCCTGGGCGAAGACGGTGCGGACCAGAGCCGACGTGCCCATGCGCGTCGTCGGCAGCTTGTTCGGATAGGCCGATTTCGGCGTCTCGCCGAGATTGACGAGGATGCCGGCCGGGAAGCGCAGCGTCATCGCCTCGACACCACGACCGGCCGTGCGAAAGATGCCCGTCTGCCCGGCGATGACGTTCATGCGCCCCGGCACCGCGTGAATCACGGTGACGCCGTTCTGGCGCAGAAACTCCAGCAACGGCTCGTTCGGGTTGAAGGCGTCCTGCACGCGCAGGTCGGCCTGGTTCGGGTCGCTCATCTCGTCCTGGTCCTGATCGGCGCCGATGTTCAGCGATCCGGACAACGGCACGACACTATGAGCGTCAATCAGCCCCGGCGTCACGACGGCGGCAGTCAGGATCGGCAGGTCGTTTGGCAGCTTGAACGGCAGGTCGGCGGTCTTGCCGGCGTACTCGATTCTGCCATCCTTGACGACGACGATACCGTCGCTAATCGTCCCCTTGCCGACGGTGTGCAGACGTCCGGCAAGGACGGCGTAGCGCGCTGGCTCACCCTCAAACTTGCCGCGTTTTTCCGGCAGTTTCGGCGCCAAAACGGCGGGTAGGGGCTTGGTCAGCGCCGGCGCGGGCGGCAGCTTCGTACGGTCGGCGAGCGCGAAGCCTCCCGTCTGGTAGCTCCAGTCGAGCGGCTTGACCCGGTCGAAAACCTTGACGCCGTCGATCCAGGTTTCCAGCACCTGGGTGTAGACGCTGAACGGCGCACCGGAGAGAACGGCGAAATCGGCGTCCTTGCCCTTCGCCAGGGAGCCGAGGCGGTCGCCGAGGTGCAGCATCTTCGCGCCGTTGATGGTCAACGACTTCAGGGCCGCGTCCTCGGACATGCCGCCGCGCACCGCGATGGAGCCGGTCCGCAGGAAGAAGCGCGATTCGGTCACGGAGTCGTCGGTGTTGATGGCCACGGCGACGCCGGCTTTTTCGAGGATGGCGCCGTTCTCTTCGAGCAGGGCAGCGACCTCCGGCTTGCCGCCGGGGCTGTCCACCAGCGTTAGCGACACTGGAATCTTGTTCTTCACCAGCTCGTCCACGATGCGATAGCCTTCGGTGGCGTGCTGCAAGACCAGCTCGAAGTTGAACTCCTTCGACAGCCGGATGGCGGTCAGCAGGTCGTCGGCGCGATGGCTGTGGAAGTGGACCGTCCGTTTGCGCTCCAGCACCTCGACGAGCGGTTCGAGCGCCAGGTCGCGGTCGGGCGGCGCGGCGGCGGGATCTTTCTCGAGCGCCTTGCGATAGGCGGCCCACTGGCGCTGATATTCGCGGGCCTTGACGAACTGCTCGCGCTGGAGGGCGGCGATCTTCATGCGCGTCGAGGGCGGCATCTTTCCGCGCTCGAAGTTGAAGCGTTTCGGGTTCTCGCCGTTGGCCATCTTCAGGCCGCCAAGGACTGTAGTGGGAATGATGCGCATCGTCTCGACGGTGGCGCCGCGAAGCTTGACGTACACGGTCTGACCGCCGATGACGTTACCGCTGCCGGGCATGATGTTGGCGGTGGTGACGCCGCCGGTGACAGCGATGCGAATGCCGGGGTCGTCGGGATGAACGGCGTCGAGCGCGCGCAACGTGGACTGCACGGCGCCGCTGCCCTCGTTGCCGTCGGCGTTGGCGGGAACGTTCGGCCGACCGAAGATGCCGATGTGCGAGTGCGTATCTACGAGGCCGGGGATGATGACCTTGTCCGTGGCGTCGATCACCACCGCGTCAGCCGGCAGCGGCGTCGAGTCGGCCGGACCGACGGCGACGATCTTGCCTTGATGAATGACGAGAACGCCGTTGTCGATGGGCGGCCCCTCGGCGGTGTGAATGCGAGCGCCGCGATAGACGATCGGTTTCGGCGCCGACTTCTCGGCGGCGGCCGGTCGGCCCCCGACAAACGGAATGGCGGGGAGCAGACACAGAAGGACGAGGCCGAGGCGGCGCATGCCGGGACTCCGGGAGAGGAAGGTGATGGAGGGAGCGTCGGGTCAAGATAAGCTGCGCTGTCGGAACAAGCAACGGGTGATATCGCACATGAAAGCGGCGAGATGGGTCAGCGAGCTTGGATATACTCCTCCGCGCGGATAAACTGGACCCAGACTCGCTAACACTCATCCGCCATCCGGGAGGTCCGATGACCGTCAACCTGCAAGGCCCAGCGACGCCGGCGGGAGCGACCGTGGCGATCCCTATCGACATTACCGCCCAGTCCACTATCACCCCTTTCGTCGCTCGGCAGCGAGTGACCCAAGTCGTCATCACCGAGATCAGCAGCCAGCTGCGCGGCGAGACGCCGGACCTGAACGTAGGCGACCGGCTGTGCTGGTCGGTGCCGGTGGTGTTGACGTCGCCGGTGTGCGGAGTCGTCGGCCGTGTGGGCGAGATACTGGTTGACGCCGTCACCGGCGAAGTGCTGGCCGGCGCGGAAGATCTGCGGAGGATCGGCGAAAATGCCGAGCGTCTGGCGCAGCGTTCCCCACTATAAACAGGAGTTCGCGTTCTCGTGTGCGGCGGCCTGCGTGCGCATGGTGCTGGCTCACCACGGGCAAGCACTGTCCGAAGCACCGTTGCGTCAGCTCCTGGGAACCCGACCGCACGGCACACCGGCAAGGAATCTGCTGTCGGTGACTTCTCTCGGGTTTGACGTCCACCTTGGTCCTTTGAACCTGTCGCTTCTGCAGGACGCACTTGTCGCCGACTTACCGCCGCTCGTTTTTGTGGACACCGGTCCGCTCGACTACTGGCAATCCGACTGTGCCCATGTCGCCGTGGTGGTAGGGATCGACGACACTTCGGTATCGCTCAACGACCCGTTTTTCGATACGGCGCCACAGCAAACGTCACTGGCGGGTTTCCTGCAAGCGTGGTCACTGAACGCTCACCTCGCCGCCCTGATTCGGCCGCGACCGTGACTGGGACGGCGTGAGGGTGAAGTCGAGGTATGAGGGCGGAGCAAGGCAAGTGCGATGCCCGATTGGCTGACAAATCCGGGCACCGCATGATAGGATAATTGATCACGAAGTCGTGAAGAGGATCGCACCATGCCGTCGCCGTTTCCGGGGATGAACCCGTATCTGGAACAAGCCGATCTGTGGAGCGATTGCCGGTCATTCCAGTTCCAGTCAAAGAAGGCAACGCCGACGCAAGTCTCGATCTTCAGGCGATCCTACATGGCGTCTACGACGTCGCGGGGTATGAGTTCTACATCTATGCCTGCATACCCGAGCCGCCACTGCGGCAGGCGGATGTGATATGGGCAAAAGAGTTCATTCCTACACCTCGTCGATCCTCGGAACAGTGACATCATCCTGTCACTCCCCCACCCCCGACGACGCCCGCACCGACCGCAAGCGCTGCCGGTGATACTTCAACCCCGGCACGAAGAAGCAGACCGAGATGACCACGCCGAACAGGAGCGGCCCGTAATCGGGATACAGCGCCATCGGCACCGCGGTCAGGAACAGCGCCGCCGCCGGGACGTAGAACTCGCCCGACAACATGCCGGCCTTGACGAGGAAGACGATGCCGCCGATCACCCCCAGGATCGGCGACAGCGTCAACACGGGCAGGCGCAGCAGCATCTCGATGACGAACAGGCCGATGACCGCGAGGATCGCCGCGCCCCAGACGTGGGCTACCTGGCGCTCGATGAACAGGATTGGCCCTCCACGCTTGCGCAGCGACCAGAAGACGGCCCCCCACGCGATCAGCCCGCCGCCCCACACGCCCAGATACCAAAGCGGGTTGGTCGCGCCGGTCCACAACATGGCGGTCGTCAGCACGCACATGAGCAGCACCTTGACGCTGTGCCACATCCACAATACGCCCCAGTTTTCGAGGACGATGGCGTGGTGCGTCTCGCGGAACATGCGGTTGATGAGCACGACCAGTTCGCCCCAGCCGCCGGAGCGCACGGTCAGCTTGCCGCCTTCGAGGAACGCCTCCAGGTCGGCGGCGAGGTCAGCCGCCGACTGATAACGTAACTGCGGCTCCTTTTGCAGGCATTTAAGACAGATCAACTCCAGATCGGCATCGACCTTGGGGTTGAGCAGACGCGGACGGACCGGTTCCTGTTCGAGGACGAGCAGCAGCGTATCGACCGGCGTGGCAGCCTGGAACGGCGGCCGGCCGGTGATGAGTTCGTAGAGGATTACACCGAGCGAATACACGTCGCTGGCTGGGCCGACGCGGCCGCGGCTGCCGGTGACTTGCTCCGGCGCCATGTAGCCGGGCGTGCCGAGAACGGCGCCGGAGTTGGTGAGCGGCGGCGCGGTAGGGCCATCGGTCGGGGCGATGACTCGTTTGGCGAGGCCGAAGTCGGTGACGTGCGCGACGCCGGTTTCGTCGATGAGGACGTTGGACGGTTTGAGGTCGCGGTGCAGGATGCCGTGCTCGTGGGCGAAGTGGACGGCGCGGGTGACCGCGGCGAGGTGGCGGACGGCGTCGCGCGGCCGCAGCGGCCCGCCGGCCAGCAGTTCGCCGAGCGTCTGGCCCTCGACGTGGCGCATGGTAAAGTAGGCCCGGCCGTCGCACTCGCCGGCCTCGTAGACCGGGACGATGTTCGGATGATCGAGCTGCCCGGCGGCTTTCGCCTCGGCCTGGAAGCGGGCCTGGTCGGCCGGCGTCGCCAGCTCGGCGCGGAGGATCATTTTGAGGGCGACGATGCGGTCGAGGCTGCGCTGCCGGGCCTTGTAGACGACGCCCATGCCGCCGCGGCCGAGTTCTTCAAGCAGGTCGTAATCGCCGAAGCGGCGCGGCAACGGCGGACTCTCGGCGGGGACGGGGCGATAGGGACCGGTCGGCGGCAGGGTTGCGGACGGGCGAGCGAAGGCGTCGGCGAACTGCGCGGCGGCCCACAGGTGGCGCAGCTCCGTCGCCAGGTCGGGATGGCGCGCGGCGACCGTGTCCACGTCGGGACGGCGACCCTGCCGAGCCTGGTCGCCGAGGTCGGCGAGCAAGCGGGCGAGGAGTTCGTCGCGGTCGGTTTGGGATTGCACGGACGCAGCCATGTCGGTTCGCCTCGTCGTTTAG
The DNA here is from genome assembly GCA_038331535.1 of Gemmatales bacterium. Taxonomy (GTDB): domain Bacteria; phylum Planctomycetota; class Planctomycetia; order Gemmatales; family Gemmataceae; genus JBBQPD01. Next base: position 10,500 of record JBBQPD010000007.1, read on the forward strand.
ACGCCCGTCTCGGACGGGCGCGAGGCTCAAACGCGGCCCCGCACCTGTCCGAGACGGGCGGCCATTGATCTTCGGGGTGACTGCATCAGGCGGCTGAAGACAATCGGAAGATCAAAAGCTGATAGCTGTCAGCTAACAGCTATCAGCTTTTTCTCGTACCCAAATTGCTGCTGGGTACGAGCGGACAGCCGAATTCCCTGTGGCTGACAACCTGAAGGTCAATGAACGGACTGGTTATCACCCTCCGGCAGCAGCGTCTCGCGCAGGCGGCGCACGGCGCGCAGGTAGCGCATCGACGCGGCGGCCTCGGTCAGCCCCAGCAGCGACGCGACCTCCTGGTTCGACAGCTGCTCCGCGTGCCGCATCAGGATTACCTCGCGGTCGTCATCGCCCAGCGCGGCGATGGCGTCTTGCAGGCGGGCCTGCAATTCGTGACGGACGGCGGCGGTGGCGGGCGTCACCTCGCGGTCCAGCAGCTGGCCGGCCAGCTCAAGCGACGAGTGATCGGCGAGGACGGCGGGGGCGAGCGGCTGCTCGCGGTCCATGCTGCGGCGCTGGGCCTGGCGGTGGCGGCGATGGGCGTCGATGACGTGATCCTTGGCGATGTGCCGCAGCCACAGGCCGAACGGCATCACCGGATTGCGCAGATAGTCGTTCAGCCGGCGGCTGGCCTCCAGCAGCACGTCTTGCACCACGTCGCTGGCGTCCACGCGGGCGGCGAGGGCGGGGTCGAGCCGGGCGCCGATCATACGCCGCAACGGCTCGCGCTGGGCGGTCAGCAAGCGATCGACGGCGTCCGCCTCGCCGTTGCGAACTCGATCCAGCAGTTGGTCGGTCGCCGACGGTTCGGGAGACATGACGCGCTCCTCTGTGCGGGGATCAGTGCGGCTGACGTTATTTTAGCGTTTACGTTTCGCGCGGTCCGCGCGAAACGTAAACAGTTTCAGCCGATCACCACGCGCGGCTGGCGCGCGGGGTTGGGTTCAGCGCGGCGGATCAGGTCGTGGACCATCCACGGGACGTTGCCGCGGCCCATGAGCAGGAAGCTGATGTTGGCGGCCAGCGGCGACTCCTCCGACCAGCCGAAGATCAGCTCCGGCGGCCGGCCGACCATCCGGAACTCCAGGCCGACCGCCGCCAGCACGTGCGCCACCGACGCGCACTGCGACACGCGGATAACCTCGCGGCCGTCTTCCTGCACGACCTTCATCAACGGCCGTTGCAGGAAGTCGCTCGGGTCGCCCAGCTCGGCCTCGATGTAGATGATCGGCACTTCCGGCCCGAGGCGATGCCGTTCGCGCACCTCGGCCTCCTTCGCCGCCAGCGTGTTCCGCCCTGGCCGGTGCGGCACGAGCGCCTGGAACTCGAGCTGGCGGATGGCCTCCCAGCGCAGGCGCGATTCGGGGTCGGCGAACACGAAGCCGTCGAAGCGCAGCTCCGTGCTGCGGAACCAGCGCGAGGAAAAGGCCGTCCCCAACACGACCCCGATGAAGCCGAGAGAAATGAGCAGGCCGGAGGCGTTCAGCACGGTCGTCAGCATGGCCATGCCGAGGAAGAAGATCATGATGAGGAAGAACGGGGCCAGGGCGAGGAGCCGATACGTCGAGGTGGCCCAGCGTTTCCTCACGTCCAGGTAGGCGGCGACGGACGCGGCGGTCAGCAGCACCAGGACGCTGGCGGCGTACGCCTCCTGCTGGGCCGACACGCTGGCCCGGAAGACGAGGGTGACGAGCAGGATGACGACGTTGAAGAGATGCACGATGATGCCGACGCGCGCCGCCCAGTGCAGCTGCATGCCGTAACGGGCGAGGTAGCGCGGCACCAGGTCGCGCAGGCCGATAGTGGCGCTGGCTCCGGCAAGGAACAGGATCGCGACCGAGCTGAGATCGTAAATGCTGCCGAAGATCGGGCCGAACAACGGACTGACGGCGCCGTTGCCGCCGTGGGCCAGCCAGGCGAGAGCGCGGTGGTTGGCCGTGCCGCCGAGGTCAAACGCATCGACCGGCACCATCAGGGTGACGACTAGCACCGCGCCGAGGATGAAGACGCTCATGATTAGAGCGGCGATGAGGATCATTCGCCGTGCCCGCCGAATGCGGCCGTGCGGTTCCTTCGGGTCGTCGTTGGGCCGGCCCTCGATCAGCGGCGCGGTCGCCATGCTCAACTCGAAACCGCTGAGTCCCAGCGCCATTTGCGGAAACGTCGCCAGGGAGACGAGGGCGACGGCGCCGAGCGTGCTCAGGCCGTGTTTCGTCAACGGCGCGTCGCGCACCGTTTCGTGAACAGAGGCCAACCACCGGTGCCACAACTCCGGCCGTTCGACGAGGTGGGCGATGCCGCAGCCGATGACCACGGCGTTCAGCCCCAAATAGGCGATTACAATCAGTGCCGCCACGCGCAGGAAACGCCGCGTCAAGCCAACCTGCACGAACCAGTAGAAGCCGAAACTGGCGATGAGCAGGACAATCGTCAGTACGAGCTGCGCGTCCCAGAAGTCGAAGAATCGCCCGCGCATAAATTCCGGCAGGGCGGCGCGAATCGACTCCTTGTTGGCCGTGACGTGATCGACGCCGCGCTGCCATTGCGGATTGTGGACCACGTGGGCGGAGGCATCCGCGTAAGAGAGCGTGCGCGTGATGACGAAGTCGGTGGCGATGAAGCCAAGCAGGACGAGGATAAGCGTCTTGCCGAACCAACCCTTGACCAGCCGTTCGAGCAGCCCGGTCGCCCCCTCGCCGTGCGGCGACCGGCGGACGACGTGGATGTAAACCGGCACGGCGCCGAAGAGCGTGACGACGACGACGCCGAGGGCGACGAGCGGCGCCAGCGGCCAGCGGTCGCCCAGCGCCCGCACGGCGATGGACGGCAGGTAGGCGAGGCTGCTGAAGTAGTCGAGGCCGATGAGCGCGAGCACCAGACCCCAGGCGTAGGTGGCGGCCGGCGCGGCGGGCTTGGCCATGAGGAGAGTTCTCCGATTGTGTTTCGCGAAACGTAAACGATGATCTACGCGGTGGGTGTGCGCGGCAACTGCCAGTCGATCGGCGCCTCGCCCACTTCCGCCAGCGCCGCATTCGTCCTGCTGAACGGTTTGCTGCCGAAGAACTTCTTCACCGACAGCGGCGACGGGTGAGCGGCCGTCACCACCCGATGTTTCTTCGTGTCGATCAAAGCCTGTTTCTTCTGAGCGTAAGCGCCCCAGAGCAGAAAGACGACGGGAGCGGGCCGGTCGTTCAGCGCCCGGATGACGGCGTCGGTAAATGTCTCCCATCCCTGGTTCTTGTGCGAGGTCGGCTCGTGAGCGCGGACAGTCAGCACGGCATTGAGCAGCATCACGCCGCGGTCGGCCCAGGCGGTCAGGGTGCCGTGGACCGGCGGCGTGCAGCCGAGGTCGTTGTGCAGCTCCTTGAAGATGTTCACCAGCGACGGCGGCGGCCGGACTCCCGGTTTGACCGAGAAGCACAGGCCATGCGCCTGGCCGTCGCCGTGGTAGGGATCCTGACCCAGAAGCAACACCTTCACGTCCTTGTACGGCGTGTGCTTGAAGGCGTTGAACGTGTCCCCTTCGGGCGGAAAGACCTGGTGCTGCTGCCGTTCCTCGGCGACGAACTGCTCCAGCTTGGCGAAGTAGGGTTTCTCGAATTCCGCGCTCAGCACTTTCCGCCAGTCGGCCGGCATCAGTTCGAGGAGACTGCCGGCCGGTTCCGGATTCTCGGTCTTGGAGGATGCTTTCTTCACGGCTTCCCCTCCCACATCAAAGCGAACCCGCGCCGCTTGCGAGGGGTGATTGTACCCGCCCATCGTCCGGAATGCAGGGTTGCCGGGAGAGAAATGGGTAGCGGTGAGGTTGCCATGCGCAGAAACCACTTGACGGCAGCCCCGTCCGGCTAAAGAATGGCGATTGCCCTGATCTCGTGAAATCGTGGAGGCTCCCGCCAATGGCTCGTTCCCTTTCCCTGGCCGCACTGGCCTTGCTCGCCGTTACCGCTCCGTTGAACGCCGCCGGCATCACCGGCAAATATATCGAAGCCCGCACCTGCGACGTCTGGACAGGCCCCTGCTTCGCCAACGCCGAGATGAATCTCGGCGGCAAGCACGCCGTTCTCGGCTGGTCGGTCGAGAAGGGCGAGATGAACGGCATCACCCTGGACGGGCTGGGCGTCGTGGCCGTGGTCGCCGCCAGCGACACTCTCGGCCTGGAACAGACTGGACTGTCAAAAGCGGTCCTCATCGTCGATAGCCGGGCCAACCCCGCGCAACATGCGGCGCTCGTCAAGCTCGCAAAGCAGCAGGGCGGCGCCCTGGTGCGCAACGTCGTCGGCGTCGAGTCGGCGAAGGTCGATCTCGACATTTGCAACTGTACCGAGGGCGGCTGCGGCAAGCTGAAGGCCGGCAACGCTGCCATCGAGACGCGCTGCCTCGATCACAAGCACGACAAGGTATGCGGCAACGAATCACCGTTCTACCCGCCGCTGACCCAGGGCGTGAAGGCATCGGCCGTCATCGCCGTCGAGCACAAGTTCAGCGGCAAGGGCGTCAACGAAACGTGGAATGACGCCGGCCGCCGCGGCGCGTACCTGGGCACCTTTGAGACGCGCTAACTTCTTCAAAGATTAACCACAGAGACACAGAGGACACAGAGAAAGACAAAGGCAAGTAATCATCTACCTTTTGCCTTTGTCTTTCTCTGTGTCCTCTGTGCCTCTGTGGTTAATCTTGAATTGCTTTTCGGGAGATGACACCGATGTTGTTTCGTGCCGCCGTTCTGCTGCTCGTCGCCGCCGTGCCTGTGCAGGGCGCAGCGACGTATTCCATCAAGGTCGCCGCCAGCGAGCCGCCGAAGGAAGTGCAGGAGCCGGTGCGCAAACTGCTCGGCGAGCGCTGTGTCCAGCTGCTGGACGCCAAGGGTGAGTTGGTCGCCGAGGTCTGGCTATGCAAGGCCGTTGCAGGGAAGGCGACCGAGGCGCAGGTCAAGAACGGCCTGACGCTGCGCGAGATACCGGAGAGTTCCGTGATGGGCGCCCTGCGCGTGACGAAGCAGCTCGGCGATTATCGCAAGCAGAAGGTGCCGCCGGGCGTCTACACCTTACGCCTGGCCTACCAGCCGCAGGACGGCGATCACATGGGCACCGCGCCGTACAGCGAGTTCGTGCTCGTGTCGCCGGCCGCGGATGACAAGGGGACGCCGATTCTGCCGGCCAAGACCCTACACGAGATGAGCGCCAAGTCCACCGGGGCGCACCCGGGCGTCTTCCTGCTTTTCCCCGGCAAGGAAGCGGGCGACGAGCCGAAACTCGTCGATAAGGGTGAGGGCACCTGGACCATCCTCATGAAGCAGGAAGTGACCGTCGGCGGCATGAAAACGATCATCGGTATCGGCGTGACGCTGGTCGGCACCTCGCCGTCGGCGTGAGCGACGCGGACCGCGCGAAACGTAAACAGGTGGACGCCGCTAAATCCGTTAGAGGCGGACTTTTCCTCTTGTCCCCATTGTCTTGCCAGGGTTATCCTTTCCGGCGTCATTGCCAAGCACCCACAACTCGCGGTACAGTGGTCTCAGGCGGCGTAATCGCGCCGCCCGCTCGTCGCCGTGGGAGAATCTGTTATGGTGGAGACGGTTAGCTGTCCGGGCTGCCAGACCAAGCTCAAGATGAAGCCGGAGTACGCCGGCAAGAAAATCAAGTGCCCCCGGTGCGCGCAGATGATCCTCGTGCCCGACGCGCGCGGCGTGACGGCCGCGCCGCCCAAGGTTGCCGCCGCAAAGAAGGCCACGCCGAAAGGGAGGGCGGCGCCGCGCGAGGAGGAGGACGAGGCCGCCGTCATGACCTCGCCGCGGAAAAAGAAGGGCCGCCAGTCGGACATGTCGCCCTGCCCCGAGTGCGGCGAGATGGTCGATAACGACGCCCGGAAATGTCCGCATTGCCGGACGCCGCTCGAAGTCGATGACGAAGAGGAATACAAGAAGTGGAAGAAGTGTCCCGAATGCGGCCAGAAGCGGGCCCGGCGCGTGCTGTGGACGTTCTGGGGTAGTTTCTATTTCACGGCCATCTTCAAGCACGTCCGTTGCGAGGAGTGCGGCACGACCTACAACGGCAAGACCGGCAAGTCGAATCTGGGACCGGCCGTCATCTGCGTTTCGGTCCCTCTCCTGGCCATCGCCGCCATCGGCCACGTGATTTTGTGGATCATTCGCGATCGCGGCGCCGATCCGGCAGAGTGGTTGACGTACCTGGTTTGGGGCATGGACGGTGTCGCAGGCCTCGGCGTCCTCGCCGGCGTGATCCTGTGGCTGGTCAAGAAACAACGCAAGGACTGAGCCTCGCGCAAAAATTACTCGATCAATGACAATCGACTGTCAACGAGCCGCGACCGTCAGGGAGCGCTAACCCCGCGCTCCCTGACGGTCGCGGCTCGTTCAGCTTTATGCCTGTGCGGCTCCTCACAGTATTCGTCCCTTCCCACGCACTTAGGTCTATTGCGACATGCCGTTGTTGCTCGGAGCCGTACTCGTCCTTGCCGCGGTCTGGGCCGTCGCCCGCCGTGTCGATGTGCGCCTGGTGCTGACGCTCACCGGTATCGCGCTGGCGGCCCTCGCCGATGATCCCCTCCGCGCCGTGCGCATTTTCCTGGCTACTTTCAGCAGCGAGCAGTTCGTCATTCCCATTTGCACTGCGATGGGATTCGCCTACGTCCTGCGGCAGACGGAGTGCGACCTCCATCTCGTGCGGCTGCTGTCGGCGCCGGTGCGGCGCGTCCGGCCGCTGCTAGTGCCGGGCACGGTCGTCATCGGCTTTCTCGTCAACATTCCTATCGTCAGCCAGACCAGCACGGCGGTGACCGTCGGGCCCGTGCTGCTGCCGCTGCTGCGCGCCGCGGGGGTGTCGCCGCTCACTTCCGGCGCTGCCCTGCTCCTCGGCTCCTCGATCGGCGGCGAGCTGCTGAACCAGGGCGCGCCGGAGTATCAGACGATCACCGGGGTGCTGAAAGACGACAAGGTCGTGGCGAAGCAGTGCGTCGCTCGGGTGATGGTGCCGCTGTTGGTTCATCTCGCCGTCGCCACGGGTGTGTTCTGGGTGATGAGCCGGAGCGACGTGAAAACCGAACCAGCGCCGAGCGCGGGTGAGGCGCTGTCCGCGCGAAACGTAAACAGTTCGCGAGTGAACGTGTTCAAAGCGCTGGTTCCGCTCGTGCCGGTGGTGCTGTTATTTCTGACGGGGCCGCCGGCGCCCGTGTTCGGCGTGGATTGGTCCTGGCTCGTCGGTCCCGACGAGAAGGGGGCGCGGCTCGACAGCCGGCGCATCGGCGCGGCGATGCTCGTCGGCGTCGCGCTGGCGGCGCTGACCGGCGGTCGCAAGACGCTGGACACGGCGAAGGCGTTCTTTGACGGGGCTGGATTCGCCTTCACGCACATCGTCGCGCTCATCGTAGCCGCGGCGTGTTTCGGCGAAGGGATCAAGGCGATTGGCGTGGCGGACTATCTCGCGCGCTTCGTTGGCGGCTCGGCGGCGCTGTTGGTGCTCAGCGCAGTGCTCCTACCGTTGCTGTTCGCGGCCCTGTCCGGCTCCGGCTTTGCGGCGACACAGAGCCTGTTTGCCGTGTTCGTCGGCCCGGCAGCAAGGACCGGCCTCGACCCGCTCGACGTTGGCGCCGTCGTATCGCTATCGGCGGCTGCGGGACGAACGGCGTCGCCGGTCGCCGCCGTCACGCTGATGAGCGCGTCGCTGACGGCGACCGAACCGCTGGCGCTGGCCCGGCGCGTCGCGCTACCGCTGACGGCAGGACTCGCCGCGGCGATCGCGACGCGCTACCTGTTGGGTTATTAACGCGAATCATGTTTACGTTTCGCGCGGCCCCCTATCACGTCTCCGGCGTCTTGACGTAGAACTCGCGCTGCGAAAAGATCCTCACCGCCACGAACGTCGAAACCATCGTGACGAACAAGAGCGTCAGCACACAGGTGAGCGGGTCCGGGGCCTCGCCAAGATTGATCGACCACATCTCCGCTCTCGCTCTGTCGAGGCTCAGCCAGTTCAGCGACAGGACGCGGAAGTAATACATCACCGACAACTTCCGAACGGCGAATTCGAGGTTGGCCATGACGCCCTCGACCGCGGCGATGTAAATGATGCCGACGATCATCGACCGTTGTACCAGCATGCTCAGGCAGCCGAACACCGCCGCGTAAGTAATCATCGACAGCGTCATCACGAAGAACGTCAACAGCATCTTCACCGGAAACACCTCGAGGAAATGCCCCGAGCCGAGGTAGGTCGTCGTGTAGGTGACGACCACGAAGACGAAGCCGAGGATCGCGCAAATGCACATCGTCGCCGCCAACTTGGTGAGATAAATCGACCACTTCGGCAGCGAGCGGATGAGTAAGTAAGTCAGGGTCTGCTCTTCCTGTTCGTCCAGGATCATGCCGGAGCCGTACAGCAGCGCCGTCAGCGGCAGCAGGACATGAGGGATCAGGTAGAACAGGCAGGCGAACTCGATCCCCGCGACCGAGCTGGTATGTTCGTCAAAGCGTAACAGCATCGCCAGACCGGCCGGCAGCAGGGCCAGGAACCCGAGGACCAGCATGCGGCGGCCGCGCAGGAACTGGCGCAGCGAGAGCGTGAACAGCGCCCACAGCGCGGCCGGCTCGATGCCGCTCGTGCGCGGCTGCAAGGAGGAAACTCCGGCCGACTCGCGGACAAGAGAACGCGGCGTGTTCATCGTTTCACCAGGTACTTGAAGACCGCTTCCAGGTTGTCATCCTCGGAATAAACCTCTTCGATTGCCGTGCCATCCTGGAGCGATAGTTCGGGCAGGCGGCTGTAGAAGGCGTCGGGTGCCCGTGTCTCGGCGACAACCGAGCGCTCCTTCGCCTCGATCTTCAGCCCTTCCACGTCGTCCCACGACGCCAGCGCCGCCGCTAGCCTGCGATAGTTCGGGCTGACGAGGACGATGCGGTGCGGATGTTTGTCGATCAGGTCGCGGATGTCGCGGATGTTGCCCTCAGCGACAAGCCGGCCGCGGTTCATCAAGACGATGTTCTGCGTCAGCGTCTGGACTTCGTGCAGGACGTGGCTGGACACGACGACGCTTTTGCCTTCTTTCCCCAGGCGAATGACGATGTCCATCAGATCGCGGCGAGCGACGGGGTCGGTGCCGGTGAATGGTTCGTCGAGAAAGAGCACCTCCGGATCGTGGACCAGCGCCTGGGCTAGCTTGGTTCGCTGCCTCATGCCTTTCGAGTAGCCGCGCACGCTGCGGTCGGCGTTTTTGGTCATGCTGACCATGTCGAGCGCCTTCTCCGTCATCTGTTCCGCCTCGGCCCAGCCGAAACCGGTGAGGCGGGCGCAGGTGCGGATGAAGTCGCGGCCCGTCATCCATTCCCAGAAGGCGTCCTGCTCCGGGCACAGACCGAGGTAGTGGTTCAGACCGGGATTGTTCCAGACCTTCTGGCCGAGCACCAGCACCTCGCCCTGGCTCGGGCGCAGCTGTCCCGTCGCCAGTTGCAGCAACGTCGATTTGCCCGCGCCGTTGGGGCCGAGCAGGCCCGTCACGCCCGGCGGGATACGCAGCGTCAGCTTGTTGACGCCGATGACGTTGCCGTACCACTTCGAGACTTCCTCGAAACGGACGATCGGCGCCGGACCCGGCACGCGCTCCAGCTCCGCGGGCAGAGCGAGCTGGTCCGCCATGCGATCGTCGGGCCGTCTCAGCGAAGACGATCCAGGTTTTTCACTCGTGCGTTCAGGCTCCATACCGAAAGTCCACCCAGGGCGACAAGGACGATACCGGACCAGTACCACGGCCAACGCGGTTCCAGCCTCTCGAAGCGAATGTGTGGTTCATTTTGCCCGCCGGGGCCGCCGAAACCATTCTGGACTTCGCGCGCACGGGCCGCCAGCTCATAGTAACGATCCTGAGCGTCGTAATAGCCCAGCAGCGCGTCGCCGAAGCGGGTTAGGTCGTGCATGTACGACACGCACGGGCGCCAGTCGTACCGAAACTCCTCTTCCAACTCTCGTTGCAATCGCTGTGTGGCTTCAACCATTTCGTCGCGGCGGTCGGGCGGCACGCCGAGGTTTCTCCCGTCATTCAAGCGGCGCTGATTTTGGAAGCCTTGATGATGCAGCGCGTTTTGTCGCCGAAAGACATGGTCGTAATGCAGGCCTTCCAGCAGGCCGTAAATGAAGAAAGTGAGCAGCCACAGCCCGGCCCAGATTGCACCGACGTAACGCGAGTTGCGCGTCAACGAGGACAGGGCCAGGATCAGCGACCCGGCCGAAAGGGTCACGATGAAGCCGTAGAGGATGACGCCGAAGAGGATACGCACGGTGTCGAAGATGACAGAAAAGTCGAGGCTGAACAAGACTCCCAAAACCCAGGCGGCGATGGCGGGAATGACGGTGACCATGCTCAGGAAGAAGCCAATGACGCCCATCTTGCCGAGGAAATAATCGAACCGCCGCACCGGCCGCGAAAAATAGAGCGGCAAGGCGTTGAACCGAAGATCCTGGCTGATCAAACTCGGACCTACCATCAGCACCAGGATCATGACAAAAAAAATCTCGGTGTGGATGAAGAAGTAGAAGGAGTACGTCCACATCGTTACCCGGTAAGCCGCAGGGTTATCGAGAAACTCCCGCACCGGGAATATGCTCGCCAGCAGCGACATGGCCCAGGGCGCTTTCTGCTCGACCAACCCCCACAAGCTGATGACGCCGGCCAGCGCCACGGCCGGAATCCAGGCGACGATGATGAGGAAACGCAGGATGCGATTTTGCATGCCGACGCGAACGCCGTGTCTTGTGACGGCCAGCCAGCGCCAGCCGTGACCGCCCAGCGTCCCTTGCCAGTGCTGATAACCCTGATCGAAAATCGGCATGACGACATTCTCGCGAAACGTAAACAATTCCGCTCAACGCAGCCGATCCAGCGAGCGCACGCGGTGGTTCAGGATCCACGCCGAAATGCCGACCAGGACCGTCAGCAGGATGGCCGACCAGTACCACGGGTATGCCGGCACCATCTGCGACGCCATGCTCCCGCCCCGGTTCATGACCACAACTGGGCGCGGGCCAACCTTGTGGAATTGCCGGTCGTTCGGCAGGTTCGGGGCGTTCGGCATGTTTATGTTGCCCTGATTAAATCGCGCGGCTTGCAGCTGATCGACCTTCTCCCAGGCTGCGCGGCTGCCGAGCAGGGCGAAGCCGATGCGCTGCAGGTTGGCGGTATACGAGACCAGCGGCCGCCAGTTCGTGCGCTCTTCCTCTTCGTAAGCATTCGGCCCGTCGTTCGCCTCCGCGCCCATGATTTCTACTTGCTGCTGGATCAGGGCGTTGAGGTGCTCCTGATCGCGCAGCCGTTGTTGAGGGTCCACGACGGGTTCTTGTGCCATTTTTAGTTGCAGGTTCGAGACCTCCCAGTTCAGCTGTTGAAGCCGTGAGTTATTGACGTAGTAGCGCCGCTGGAATTGCTCGCGATGCACCTGGTTCAACAGCGCGGACACACCGAGCGTCAGCAACCAGACGCCCGCCCAGATGACGGCGACGTAGCGCGAATTGCGCGTCAGCGACGATAGGGCCAGCATGAGCGACCCCGCCGAGACAGTCACCACAACGCCGTAACCGATTACCGCCAGGAGCAGGCGGAACGTGTCGCCGATGACGGTGAAGTCGAGGCTGAACAGGACGCCGAGGAACCAGGCGGCGACAGCGGGCACCACCGTTACCATGCCCAGGAAGAAGCCGATGACGCCGAGCTTGCCCAGGAAGTAGTCGATACGCCGCACCGGCCGCGAGAAGTACAGCGGCAAGGCGTTGAAGCGCAAGTCCTGGCTAATGAGGACCGGGCCGACCAGCAGCACCAGCATCATGGCGAAATAGATTTCGACCTGGAGGAAGACATGGAAGGCGAGGGTCCAGGCGGCCGCGCGATACTCGAGCGGTTTCTCGGTCAGGTCGCGCAGAAAATGGAACGAGCGCACGAACCCGGCGGCCAGGGACGTCGGATTCTCGACCATGCCCCAGACGCACACGATGGCCGCCAGCCCGAGCGCCGGCAGCCAGGCGGTGAAGAGGATGCGGCGAACGTACTGGTTCTGCAAGCCGACGCGGACGCCGTGGCGCGTGACCGCCAGCCAGCGCCAGCCGTGGCCGCCCAGCGTCCCCTGCCAGTGTTGATAGCCCTGATCGAAAATCGGCATGACTTGCCTCGATTGCCGCTTGCGGCTTAGCAGTCGTCCCCGCTAAGCCGCAAGCGGCAAATATCCCCTGATCTCAGCACGGCCCCACGGCCTTGAGGAACACCTCTTCCAACGTCGCCCGGCGCGGCCGCAGATGGCGAATCTGCAACCGTTCGGCGCGGGCGATCTCCCAGAGCATGGTGTGATCGTGGCCCGCCGGCACCTTGACGATCAGCAAATCGTCTTCGTGCTGCTCGGCGTGGCAGCCGGCTTTCTCCAGCTGGGCGCGGAATAGCTCCGGGTCGGCCTTGAGGCGAACCTCGTATAAGAGCTGTTGCAGCCCCTTCATCTCCTCGATCTTGCCCTGGGCCAGCATTCGGCCGGCGCCGAGGACCATGACGTGCTCGCACACCGACTCCACATCGGGCAACAGATGGCTGGAAAAGAGCAGGCTCATGCCCTTGTTGTGAGCGAGATCGCGGGCCAGTTGCAGCACCTCTTCACGGCCTTCCGGGTCCATGCCGTTGGTCGGCTCGTCGAGGATCAACAGCTTCGGGTCGTGGACGATGGCCGATGCCAGTTTCAACCGCTGCTTCATGCCCGTGGAGTACGATTCGACGCGGCGATAACGCGCCTCGCCGAGTCCGACATAGTCCAGCACTTCATGCGACCGCTGCAAGGCGTCCTTGCGCGACATACCGACGAGTTCCCCTGCGTAGGCGACGAAATCGACGCCGGCGACGTGCGGGAACAGGCACTCGTCTTCCGGGGCAAAGCCGATCTGCCGTCGGATGTCGAGCTGTTCGCGGCGGATGTTCATGCCGAGCACCCGGCCGTCGCCGCGGTCGATGGTGATGAGGCCGAGCAAGGTACGGATCATCGTCGTCTTGCCGGAGCCGTTTGGCCCGAGCAGACCGACGGCGCCCGGCGGCACTTCGACGGAGAGGTTATCGAGGGCGGTGACACGGCCATAGGTCTTGGTAACGTTGTCGAGCTGGAACAGCATCGCCGGGTCCATCGGTTCGGGGACGGGTGGGGCAATCGCCGCTGATACTACTGGATTCGTCGGCGGAAGGCGAATCTTATCCGAAAAATGTCGCGGCGGCTCTCCTACTCTCGTGCCCACGCTCCGCGTGGGAACGCCCGTCGGGACGCTCTGCGTCCCGTCTCGCGTCCTCAGCAGTCGCCGCCCTGTTAAACGCGACGTGGTGCGTCCGGACGTGCGTTTCCACGCGGAGAGCGTGTGAATTTTTTGCTTTTGCCTCTCCTGGCGCTAAACTACGGGCAGTTCCTCGTT
>JBBQPD010000008.1:0-22694 GCA_038331535.1 Gemmatales bacterium
GCTTTGCAACGGTGATCGCTGGGCCGCTGCCTAGCCATACCCCGTGACACGACGGCCGCGGGTCGCCAGGTCTACGGATGCGACCAGCACCACGCCGATGAAGTAATAGCCGAGATTTACGCAGGAGAATGTCATTCCCAGAAACCATCGCACCAAGAGTATGTGGTGGTTTTCGGCCGGAATGCCCGTCAGCTTGAACAACTCTACCGCCAGGCAACAAACAGACGCAACCACGGCGATGAACAACGGCGGTTTGCGGAAAAGGAGCATGGCCAGAACGAGGTAGGCTGCCACGGCATAAAGGACTTCCCCGAGGATTCTGTCGTAGAGATACCAGCCCACCGGATGCAGCCGGGAAGCGAGACCGAGTACCACCGTGGCAGCCAGGGCCAAAAGCAAACGAGGCATGGACGTTATTCTGCCCGAGGGGGGGCGTTGCGGTCAAGGCGAACCGAGCCGTTGTGAAGTTTGCCAGTGATCAGAACATCGCGGACGATGCTGCGAATGATTCCTAAAAAGAAATAGAGAGCAACCGAGGATACCGAGTCTAGTTCTCGCAAAAGTCGTGTTGGAGGGAATATGACGACCGAAAGCAAAAGCCCGGTGGTGACCGAGGCTCAACGACATAAGGCGGTGGGTGCCCGGTCGAATCGAGACTGGTGGCCGAAGCAGTTGAACCTGGAGATCCTCCACCAAAACTCTCCTCTGTCCAACCCCCTGGGCGAGGAGTTCAACTACGCGGAGGAGTTCAAGAAACTCGACCTGGGTGCCCTGAAGAAGGACATCGAGGCGGTGATGACGACGTCGCAGGACTGGTGGCCGGCCGACTACGGCCATTACGGGCCGCTCTTCATCCGGATGGCGTGGCACAGCGCCGGCACCTACCGCATTTCCGATGGCCGGGGCGGCGCGGCCTCCGGTACCCAGCGCTTCGCGCCCCTCAATAGCTGGCCCGACAACGCGAGTCTCGACAAGGCCCGACGGTTGCTGTGGCCGGTCAAGCAGAAGTACGGCCGGACACTCTCGTGGGCCGATCTGATGGTCTTCGCCGGGAACTGTGCCCTGGAGTCGATGGGGTTCAAGACGTTCGGATTCGCCGGTGGGCGTGAGGACATCTGGGAGCCGGAAGCCGACATAAACTGGGGGTCGGAGACCGAGTGGCTCGGGGCCGAGCGTTACGACGACGACCGGCGGCTCCAAAAAACCTACGGCGCGGTTCAGATGGGCCTGATCTACGTGAACCCGGAGGGTCCCGGCGGTCAACCGGATCCGCTCGCCTCGGCCGAGCATATCCGCGAGACGTTTGGCCGCATGGCCATGAATGACGAGGAGACCGTGGCGCTGATTGCGGGCGGGCACACCTTCGGCAAAGCCCATGGCGCCGCCAACGCGGCCAAATACTGCGGCCCCGAGCCCGAGGCCGCCAGCCTCGAGGAGCAAGGTTTGGGCTGGACGAACCGGTTCGGAACCGGAAAGGGCGCCGACACGATCACCAGCGGCCTGGAAGGCGCCTGGACCTCCAACCCGGTAAAGTGGGACAACGGCTACTTCGAAAACCTGTTCGGCCACGAGTGGGAGCTGACGAAGAGTCCGGCCGGCGCGTTTCAGTGGACTCCCAAAGAGGCATCGGCCCAGGGCACCGTGCCGGACGCTCACGACCCGGCGAAGCGGCACGCCCCCATGATGTTCACGACGGACCTCGCACTGAAGCTGGACCCGATCTACGCGCCGATTTCGAAGCGCTTCCACGAGAACCCGGCCGCGTTCGCCGAAGCCTTTGCCAGGGCGTGGTACAAGCTGACGCACCGCGACATGGGGCCTGTCACGCGGCTCCTCGGCCCGCTGGTTCCCCCGCCGCAGCTGTGGCAAGACCCAGTCCCCGCCGTCGATCACGAATTGATCGGGGAGAAGGACGTCGCGCAACTCAAGGCCAAGATCCTCGCCTCGGGACCGTCCCTTTCGCAACTGGTGACAACCGCCTGGGCGTCGGCGTCCACGTTCCGCGGCTCCGACAAGCGCGGCGGGGCGAACGGGGCGCGCCTTCGCCTGGCGCCGCAGAAGGATTGGGAAGTCAACCAACCGGCCGAACTCGCGAAGGTGCTGACGGCTCTGGAGAAAATCCAGAAGGATTTCAACGGCGCGCAGTCCGGGGGGAAGAAGGTCTCGCTCGCGGACGCGATCGTTCTGGGCGGGTGCGCCGCCGTTGAGGCGGCTGCGAAGAAGGCCGGGCACGACGTGCAAGTTCCCTTCACGCCGGGGCGCGCCGACGCGGCGCAGGAGATGACCGACGTGGAGTCCTTTGCCGTGCTCGAGCCGACCGCGGACGGCTTCCGGAACTACCAACGAAAGGGAGACGATCGATCGGCGCCGGAGCTGCTGGTGGATCGGGCGCGCCTCCTGACGCTGACCGCTCCCGAGATCACGGTGCTGGTCGGCGGGCTGCGCGTGCTGAACGCCAACTACGGGCAGTCCAGGCTGGGCGTCTTCACCGACCGACCCGGGGCACTGACCAACGACTTCTTCGTGAACCTGCTCGACATGAACACGGAGTGGCGAAAGTCCCCCGAAGGCGAGCACTTCTACGAGGGGCGTGACCGCCGGACGGGTGCGGTCAAGTGGACTGGCACCGCCGTCGATCTCGTCTTCGGTGCGAACGCTCAGCTCCGAGCCATCGCGGAAATCTATGGATGCGCCGACGCGCAGCAGACGTTTGTGCGTGACTTTGTGGCTGCGTGGGACAAGGTGATGAATCTTGACCGCTTCGACCTTCAGTGATGGGCGGCTTGGAACATGGCGCGACCGACAGGCCACTATCGATGGCGGCCTTGAAGAGTGGGCTCACAAAGGGGTCAGGTTCATTTATCGCCCTCGATAAGTGAACCTGAACCCTTTTCCCTCCCTTCCCTCCTCCTCCCCGATAAATGAACCGGACCCCTTTCCTTTCTCATTCTTCCTCTCTTACTTTCCCTCCCGGCCGGGTGCGTGGGCGGAGGACGGGGCGGGGCGTTGAACGCAACCGACCTTTCGCCGGTGTTGCCGAACCCGCGGCGCCAGCCAAGGACGAGGCGTTTTGTCCCGGATTCCGACTCGTTCTCGGCTGGCGCCGCGGGCTCATCAGGTCGCGCCAACAAGGCCGCCGTTTCGGCGAGCGGCCCGTCGGCGGTGGCCTTTCGGTTTGGCCTGAATGATGCGACCTGTTATCATCGCAAAGTCCTTGAAAGCGAGGGATGAGCGATGGCGCGACGAAAGAAGCCGTTTCGCATGGCGCCCTTGCTGCGCGTGAAGGTGATAGAGATCACCGACCCGGCCGAACAAGCGGCCCTGGACGAAAAGATCAAACGGTCCAGGGTGTACGTCATGGACCTCGTTCCCGAATCTGAGGGCGAGGCACGGGGCCACGCCGGCCAAGACAGGCCACGCCAAGGCGGCAAAACGGTTTGAGCCGAGAGACGGAGGTCGGAGTCGAAACCCGGATCGGCAAGGGGCATTACTGTTCGGTGCGGCCGAAGGGAAGGCAGGCGTGAAGGTTATCTCCGACAGAGATTGATCCGCGTCCCCTTTTTCGACTTTGCTGGCGACCCCGGGGAGCCCGGCCATGCCGCTCAAGTTCGACGCGACAGTAAAGGAGCTGGGCCAGGCTCGCCCGGTGGATCTGCTGACGTTGGTGGACGAAACTCCGACCGCACCCGTTATCATCCTGACTCCCGACCTGTCCGTTGTCAGCGCCTTTTCCGACCTGGTGTTCCGGGTCGGCGCCCGGATCGTCCACATCGACTTCCAGTCGGGTTCCGATCCCGATCTGGAAAAGCGGATGCTGTTGTACAACGCGCTGCTGCACCACCTGTACGGGTTGCCGGTGTTGACGGTCGTCGTCTTGCTGCGGCCGGCGGCGGATCGGACGACACTGCGCCCCCGGCTCGACTATCGCACGCGCGGCGGCCACATGGACTTTGGGTTCGACATCAAGCGGCTATGGACGATCCCGGTCGAAACACTCTTGACCGGCGGTCTGGGCACGCTACCATTCGCAATGTTGGGCCAACTGCCTGACGGCGTCGAGCGCGACGCCGCCTTGCGCGGCATCGTCGACCGGATCATCAATCGAATCGTGGCCGAGGCCGCTCCACCGGAGGCGCGGACGCTGCTGACAGGGGCTTTCATCCTGGCGGGGTTGCGTTTGCCCAGGCCCCAAGTGGAGAAGCTTTTCCAAGGAGCAACACACATGCGTGATTCCACTACCTTCATGGGCATTCTCGACGAAGGTCGAGTGGACGAAGCCCGTCGCCTGCTGCTGCGTCTGGGTTGTAAGCGCTTCGGCGAACCGTCCGCGGACCAGGCCGCGCAACTCCAGGCATTCACCGACGTGGATCACCTGGAACGGCTGAGCGAACGGCTGCTCGACGCCGCCTCGTGGCCCGACCTGCTGGGTACGCCCTGACTCGTTGCAGCTGTTCGTGATCCTGTCGAGTCTCCGGCCCGGGAGTTTTCCAGGTTACGTGAAGGTGATCGAGGACACGACCGATCGGACGGCTTTCTACGGACGGATTGAGCCAACGCCTTCGTTCACGGACACCGACGAATTGCTGCCGGTTGCGATTCCGATACGCGTTCGTTTCCCGCGCCCGGGCCGCTACACGGTACAACTGTGGTTCTTTCAGGAATCGGACCCGGACGTCTTGAAGATGGAGCAGCCCATTCACGTGTTTGAAATCGAGGGATGAACGATGGCGCAAAAAAAGAAGCCTTTTCGCATGGCGCCCTTGCTGCGCGTGAAGGTGATAGAGATCACCGACCCGGCCGAACAAGCGGCCCTGGACGAGAAGATCAAACGGTCCAGGGTGTACGTCATGGACCTCGTTCCCGAATCTGAGGGCGAGGCACGGGGCCACGCTGGCAAAGGCGGGCAACGCCAAGGCGGCAAAGCGGTGTGACGAGGAAGTGGGGGGAACGGAGAGACAACACGGCGGGAGACAACAAGAATGTCGCACGCCCTCCCCTTCAGAATGCGAGGTCGGGGAATTACGGATTGTTGAAGTCCACGCCGATGCGGGCACCCGCCTGCACCTTCACCTGCTTCGTCCGGTCGACAGTCTTTCCGCTGACGTCATTCCAGCGCGCACGAATATCGTACGTAAACGTCCGACCGGACTCGAGCGGAGGAGAAGTGAAATGCCGTTCCGTTCCGGTCTGACTGGTCTTGGCACCTTCAAACCAGATCTCGGCGTTCTCCGGCACCCGAACTTCAAGCATGGCAGTAAAGTTCTCGCTGTCGAGAACCGCTGCCGACGTTGTCGCGGGTGCATAATAAGTGGGTGAAATGACCGACGGCTGGACGTAGTTGTACGAGGGCTCGTAGTAGTACGAACTCCCGTAGTAGGGAGATCCATAGGTGTATCCGGGAGACCCGAGGTACAAGCCGAACCCAGAACCATAGCCGCCGTATCCGAAGCCGCGACCGTAGTCATAGCCGCCGTGGCCGTAGCCGTGACCATAGTTGTAGCTATTATGGCCGTAGTTATAGCCGCCATGCCCATAGCCGCCGTTACCGTAACCGGCATGACTGTAGCCTGCGCCGCCGGCATGACTGTAACCTGCGCCACCACCGTGGCTATAACCCCCGCTGCCACCATGCCCACCTCCACCATGTCCGCCGCCACCGCTATGCCCGCCGCCACCGCTATGCCCGCCGTGTTGGGCGGAACTCAGGGCGGGAAGCCCTAACAATGCCGACACTCCGACCACTGCCGAGAACCAGAGCTTGCTCATGATGACCCTCTTGATTGGGAGAGGACGGCCGAAGGCGCCGTCCAGTAAATCGAGACAGAACATTGAGGCGGTTACCATTGGTATCACCTCGGGGGACAGTCGCCGAGCGGTTGGCCGGAATGACGTGGAACCCCGGTAGGTCATTCGCGGTCCGACGCCTCTACCTTTAGAACGAACTTCGGATGCCCGACTTGCGCGCGCCTATTAGACACCCGACAGACCTGATATTCGCGATATTTCCCCCCTGAAGTGTCTTACGATTCGCACGTATCCATCGCAAACGAGATGCCACGAAGGGGGACAGGACAATCGTGAACGTAAACCACTGACAAGCAAGAGAATGCGGCTAGCGACTTTAATATGAGGTATTTGCCTAAATCGCGTACGTCCTCCCTTTTTTGAGAGATTGTTGCCCTCTCGGCCATTTTTTGACCAGATCGCCCAGAGAAGACCCGCGAGTTCGAAGGCCCAACGATAGAAGTCGTTGGAATCGCCTTCATGGAAGCGAATGTTTCCAAATGAACGATTTTTTCCTCTCCACTGGCGAGGCACGTTAACCTCTTGGAGCCAAGAAGCCTTACCTTGGACTTCCCCCGGCTCAGCTTCGTGATGCCTTCGCGTCTGCGTTGGATCACCTGAAACTCTTAGTCTGCTCGAATCTCGAAGTGCAAGTACACCTTGTACGACGGTGTCATCGATGTCCCGGCCTCGATCGGTCGGAGGCCTTTCTGTCGTTATTGCGCTTTACACTTCGCGGGCTATTTTTGCCCGTCGTGGCGGAAAGCGCACCGTCCGCCCATCGTTCTCTCCCCCTTGCCGGCACCTTGCCGTTGGTTTGCCAACTTCATCTTCTGATAGAGTAAAGAGTTGCGGCAATCACATATTTCAGGCAGATCAGCGGCACATAGCTTGCACGCGCGATAAGGTTTGCTTGCCGGAGAGATTTGTCGTTCGCCGAAGCCGCTAACGTCAGCTTGATGGAGAAAGGGCCGCTAAGCCGGACATGATCGATCCGGCCGTGAAATGAAAAAACCCTGCCCTGGTGGGCAGGGTCTGACGGGGGCAACCCGTCATTCGTAACTGGCTATAGGTGTATTCGGCTCCAGACTGCCGCCCAGTGCACACGAAATCTTCACACGACCGGTGGGATGAATAGCGGTCTGCTTCCCTGGGCAAAGGGCGCGGAGAGCAAATAATCAGGTTTCTAAAGGACAGCGAGCTGGCTCACTCCCCTCTCCTCGATCTCATGTTGAGGTTTGCGGGCGGCCCGCAGGATGAAGAATCGTACGACGGTGGTCCGAAAGCGACGAACGAAATCGTCGTTCGTCCTGGGTCAGCACCTTCATCGGGTCGGGACCTCGAAAATATGCTCATCTGCGGAAGAGCTGGAGAAAAGTGCGAAGTGCAGAACACGATCAACCACACTGAGGGTAAGGAATGAATCGCACGATCCTGATTCGTGTCACCGCCCCCGCGCTGCTGATCGGCCTTTTTCTCCTCGTGGCATGCCTGGCCGGGGCTACCTACATCAACCAACTCTATACGAACCTTTCGACTGTCCTGGGCAACAGCGTTGCCGGCTCGCAAGCGGCCCAGGAGCTGGAGATCCGCGTGCGACAGTTGCGTTTCCGTAGCTTCCTCTACTTGGCCAGGCCGACGCCTTCCCGCCTCGAACCAATTCAATCGGCACAGCGAGCCTTCGAGGAGGCACTGGAAATTGCGCGGCATTCGGTTAAGCACTTGGATGAAAAGGCCGTCGTGGAGGCCATTGAGACGGGGTACAACCAGTACCGCGAAGAGATGGCCGACCTTCGAAAGCAGGCCTCCCGTACGAAGTCGCCGGACGACTGGATCGATTTGGCAGAGTCGCACCCGATCAACCAGGTTATCGATCCCTGCGAGGAGCTGGTGAGCCTGAACCGGGAAAAAATGAAGCGGACGCTGTCCGAAAGTGAACGTGTCAATTTGAGGGCCCGCTGGGCGATGCTATTGCTTGGTCTGTGTGGTCCCCTCGGCGGGGTCGCCATGGGCTACGGGGTGGCCCGCGGTCTCAGCCACTCTATTTACCGGCTAAGTGTCCGCGTCCAGGACGTGGCTCAGCGCCTCGACCGAGATGTGGCCTCGGTGAGTGTCGTCGCCGACGGCGACATTCAGAACCTGGACCAACAGCTGCAATACATTATTCGGCGGGTGGAGGAGGCGACCGAGACCTTCCGCCAGCAACAGCGCGAGCTGATCCGGGCAGAGCAACTCGCTTCGGTCGGACAGCTCGCTGCCGGCGTGGCCCACGAGATACGTAACCCACTGACGGGCATTAAGCTCCTGGTCGAAGCAGCCCTGCGCGCCAAAAACGGCCGGCCGTTGACCGCCGACGACCTCCGCGTCATCCACCGAGAAATCGGGCGACTGGAACAGACCGTCCAGGGTCTGCTCGACCTGGCCCGTATGCCGCTCCCGCAGCGTACTGCTTGCGATCTACGCGAGGTGATCCGACATGCTGCGGACCTTGTTCGGGGCCGAGCCGACCAGCAACACGTCGAAATGGTCCTCCCGCTGAACAAGGAGCCGATCGCAGGCTCCGTGGATCGAGAGCAATTGCACAAGGTTTTGGTCAATCTGTTTCTCAACGCCCTTGATGCCATGTCCCAGGGCGGGATTCTCGCCGTTTCCTTGGAAACACTCGCAAGGGAGACTGTTCACATTACCGTGACCGACACCGGTGTCGGCATCTCGACTGAGATTATGCCGCGGCTGTTCACTCCCTTCACAACGACAAAACCGACCGGCACGGGACTGGGCCTCAGTATCTCCCGCCGCATCGTCGAAGAGCACGGGGGCAGGATTAGTGCGAACAACCGGCCCGAAGGCGGGGCCTGTTTTATCATCACCATCCCCAGAACTGAGAGCTAGCGGAGGGGGAGGGAACCGTCCACCGCGTCTTTTGCGATAACTTTTGTCTCGAATGCGTTTTTCTCTTGAGGCCGATCGCATGTCCATCCTGCTCGTGATCGACGATGAGGAAAGCGTTCGCTATTCTTTCCGACGCGTGTTCGAAGGGGAACGAGTTGAAGTGGTGACCGCCGCCAACGCTTCCGAAGGTCTGGCACTTATAGCCGAACGCGCCCCTGACGTCGTCGTCCTCGACCTACAACTGCCAGACCGCTCGGGTCTGGACGTATTCCGGGAGATTCACGCACGGGAGCCGCGGCGGCCGGTGATCTTCATCACGGCGCACGGCACGACGGAGACTGCTATCGAGGCCATGAAGGGCGGCGCTTTCGACTACCTCGTCAAACCCGTGGACCTGGAGCGTGTGAGCCAGGTGCTGGATCGGGCATTTGAGGCCGCCCGGCTGATGAGCGTGCCCGCGATGCTGCCGACCGAGGATCTGGGCGACCGCATCGTCGGCCGCAGTCCCGTAATGCAAGAGATGTGCAAGGCCATCGGCCGCATCGCCCCGCAGGATGTCAACGTGCTCATTCTCGGGGAGAGCGGCACGGGCAAGGAACTGGTCGCTCGCGCCCTGTACCACCACAGCCGCCGGGCGGAAAAGCCGTTCCTGGCGATCAACTGCGCCTCCATCCCGGAGAGCCTGTTGGAGAGCGAACTGTTCGGCCACGAGGAGGGTGCTTTCACGGGGGCGAGCCGACGGCGTATCGGTAAGTTCGAGCAGTGCGTCAATGGCACCCTGTTCCTCGATGAGATCGGCGACATGACGCCGCCGCTTCAGGCCAAGATCTTGCGCGTCCTCCAGGAGCAGCGCTTCGAGCGCGTCGGCGGCAACGCGACAATCCAGGCCCACGTTCGCGTCCTTGCTGCCACCAATCAGGATCTGCCGAAGCTCGTGGCGGAGGGCCGTTTTCGCAAGGATCTCTACTACCGCTTAAACGCGGTAACCATCCAGGTGCCGCCCTTGCAGGCGCGCAGGGAAGATGTGGCTGAGTTGGCCCACTACTTCCTCTTTCGCTTCAACCGCGAGCTGAACCTCGATCTGCGGGCCCTCGCCCCCGAGACGTTGGAGAGGCTGCAAGGTTACTCATGGCCGGGAAATGTCCGCGAGCTTCAAGGCGCCGTCAAGCAGGCCATGCTCAACGCCTCCGGGCACCTCCTGTTGCCGGACTTCCTCCCCGACTACCTGATGCACAGCCCTCCGCCCGCTCAGTCGGCCGACACGGGGCAATCACTCGATCTCCATTCCTTCATCGAGACACTCCTCCCCGAAGCATGTGGCCACCTCCATGCGGAGGTTCTCGCGGCAGTCGAGCGAACCCTGTTCAACCGCGTCCTGCGTTTCACACACGGGCACCAGAGCCAGGCGTGCGAATTGCTAGGCATCAACCGGGCTACGCTCCGTCACAAGCTGCGAACGCTGGGAATTTCGGCGGACCGCATTCGCATGGAGGAGAATCCTCGCGACGAGGGAACGAAAGGCGGGAAAGACAATCTTGCCTGAATCCGATCCGTCCTGTGCCCGCGTTCTCTGCGTGGGCAATTATTGACCGCGCGGATGAATCTCCACCTGAACAATGGATCAAACCACAGCTAACTTGCTCCCATCTCACGGCTGTTCCAGTTCCATATCCGATTTCCTGGCTAGGGGTTGAGTCAATGGTCAAGCTGCTACTCCGGCACGGCATGACGCTTGCTACCCCTAACAATCCGCTGTCCGCCTGAATTACGGACCATCCTACAGAGACACACACCTTCACCGAATCCACGCCAGGGAGGGATGTCATGCTCGTACTTACTCGTCGCGTCGGTCAAGCGATCGTGATCAACGGAGAGATTCGCATTCGCCTGGTGGCGGCCGGTAAGGGCCGGGCGAGACTGGGGATTCTGGCGCCTCTCACCGTCCGCGTCGACCGGAAGGAAATCGATGCTCGTCGTTCCAAACTGCCTGCTACCGAGCAGGAAGCAAAAGCGACCGGCAAGACTAGCCACCCCGGTTAGCGGTGGCGGACATGGACACCCATGCAGTGCATTGAAGTGAGGCGTGGTGAACATGAGGTTCCAGGATCCGCGAGTCGAAACGATCACGGCAGTGATTTTCGACCTCTACGGAGTGTCAGCGGACGGCGACGGGATCACCGATCTGGAATTGGATGCGACCGAGAGTGCGTTGACTGCACCGTTACCACAGAGTTTCCGCACATTCCTTCGCTACTTCGGAGCGTTGCCCAACGCCCCGCGGTGTTTGTTCGGGCTGCCGCGCCACCGGACTTGGGGCGACATCGTTCTAATGAACTGCCTGGACAACCCGGTTTGCCCGCGGCGCTATGTGAAGTTCGCCGAGGAGCGTGGGCAGATGTTTTTCTTCGATACGGGAGCGATGGACGAGCGGGGGGAGTGCCCGGTGGCCATGCGATCGGCCGATTGTCGGATGGTGAGCGTCGCCGAGGACTTCGCTGATTTCCTCTGCTGCTTCGAAATGGAAGCGGCGGAGTGACCAGTAGTGGGGTTACAGAAAAGAGGTCAAAGATGTTCGGCCGTGTGTCGGTCTTGCTCGATGAACTGGCCCCTGCGAGCGGGGCCTTCGCTTGCGCGCGGGAATGGGCCGAGCGGCTGCACAAGCCCCTGCAGACAATCGACTTGCCGAAACGAGCGACCGAGTATGGGACGTTTTCTTCCGCCGTGCCGGTCGTTCCCTGGCACCAAGATGGTAGGAGAATCGATTGCGGAGAGACCGCCGACGTCTCAGCGGGCGCGCGCTCGGGATCGTCGAAATCCGACGCACGGTCTCGAACAGATGTAGCGCCGGCGACAGAGAAATTCGATTCCGAGCACGGTCCAGGCCCTGCGGATTTATGGGTTTTCGGACGCTCGCTGCCGAACGGTCTTCAGACCAACTTCATGCGCTCCGCGCGGGCAGGGACGTCGCTTCTTACCTGCCCAGATCAATGGGAACCGCTGTCCCGGCTGCTGGTGCTTCACGAAAACGGCGACGACGGGCCGTTCGTCCGCTCCGCCGTTCGACTCTGTACCTCTTTAGGTGCCCAGCCGATCGTTTTGACCGTGGCCCGCTCAGAACGAATCGCCTTGATCCGCGAGCAGCGACTACGGGAAGCCTTGAATGGCCAGGGGCTAGATTGCGACTTCGACCAACTCGCCGGATTCGGTATGGGGTCCGCAGCTCTCCGCGGTGCCTGCTGGCGACGATGTCAGGTCGTCGTGGTGAGGAGACGGCCAGGCCGGTCGTGGTGGCCCTGGGGCCGGGGAGAGACGCTAGAACAACTTACGACTTACCCAAGTCCATTCGCCTTCCTCGCGCTGCCGGAAGGAGGTCTCCTCGAACCCGCGCCGGTCTCGGGAGTCGCCGAGGGAAAGCGCTCCTGAAGCCAACCGTAGGCATCGAGGAAATGGACCGGAAGAGTACGGAGTGAAGACAATGAATCGCCCAAATCATCCAGACTCGATCCATCTGTCCTTCTCAACGGTCATTTTTCGTCCGACGCGGGGAAAAATACGCCATCATCGATCGCTCCCCCCGTCTTTTGACCGAGCGGCATGAGGCTTGCTTAACAGGGATCGATAATATTGCATCCAAGATTATTGCAGCAACTACGATAGTCCGCATTTTCCGTGGAGGGCTGAACATGGCATCACAATCGAGGGGTTCGAGTTGGATATGGTGGACCTGTGGCTCCCTGATGATCGGCCTCGTCCCAACGGGGTACTTCCTTTCCCGCGCCCAGACGTCGCGCGCGACGGCCCGGGAAGCCGGGGCAACGGAAGGCCAGGCCACCCCGCTTCGTGTTGAGGTTGTCTCGCCGGAGAAGGGCAAGATGGACCGGACAACGTCCCAGCCGGGTACGGTCCAGCCCTTCGAGACCGTGCAGCTCTTTGCTCGCGTTTCCGGCTACCTGGAGAGCCAGACCGTCGATATCGGCTCCGTCGTGAAAAAAGGCGAGCCGCTTGCCAAGATCGCCGTGCCCGAACTGGACAAGCAGGTGCAGCGCAACAAAGCCGCTCTGGCGCAGGCCGTCGCCCGTGTTGCCCAGATGGACTCCCGCCTGGTAAGCGCCCGGGAGGAACAGAAGGCCGCTGATGCCGTCGTCCGCCAGTCCGAGGCAGCCAAGAAAGCCGCCGACGCCTGGGTGCGTTTTCGCGAGAAGCAATTCGGGCGTATGAAGGAACTATTCGCCCTCAAGAGCATCGATGAGCGCCTGGTGGACGAGACCCAGGAGCGCTACGAGGCCGCCATTGAATCGGTCCTCGCCGCCAGCGCGCTGGTTGATGCCTCCCGCGCGAAGGTCGGAGCCGCGGACGCTCACATCAAGCAGGCCGAGGCCGATGTCGTCGAGGCCCAAGCAGAGGTCGAGGTAGCCAAATCCGAGCTGGAGAAGTCGGAGGTGTTGGTCACGTTCGCTACCCTCGAGGCACCGTTTCCCGGCGTCGTTACCCAGCGCAGCCTCTTCCCCGGCGGCTTCGTCCGAACTGCGGAGGGTGCCACTACCGCGTTGCTGACGGTCGAGCGTACGGACTTAATGCGCGTCGTCGTCCAGGTTCCGGACCACGACGTTCCGCTCGCGATCCCTGGCAAAAAGGCAGTCATCGAGATTGACGCCCTGCCGGGCAAGAAGTTCGAGGGAAAGATCTCTCGCGTGGCCCGGTCGGAGGACGCGCAGACGCGGACGATGCGCACCGAGATCGACCTGCCCAACCCCGGCGGGCTGCTGTGCAACGGCATGTATGGCCGGGTGGTCATTTCCCTGGAGCAGTCGGGCCGGCTGTCGGTGCCCGCATCCTGCCTGCTAGGAAAAACCGAGGAAGGGACGGGTGCCGTCTTCGTCGTACGTGAGGGCCATGCCCATCGACTTACCGTGAAACTCGGCACCGATGACGGGCTCCGCGTGGAAGTCCTGCAAGGGCTCAAAGACACGGACCGTGTCATTGTTCATGCCCCAAGCGGGTTACAGGACGGGGCGGAGGTGTCCGTCAACGCGAGATGACATCCTCTCATCCCGCACCTCCGGGCCCACGGTCTTGAACAAAGGACATGGTTCATGAATGGACTGATCCGGTTTTCTCTCAATAATTACTACGCGGTCACCGTTTTCGTCCTCACCATCGCGGTCCTTGGCTCGCTGGCGATCTTGTCGATCCCCGTGGACATCCTGCCGGCGTTCAAAAGCCCGGCGGTGCAGGTGCTAACCTTCTACGGCGGTATGCCGGCGGCCAACGTCGAGAACGACATCACCAACCGCATGGAGCGCTGGACCGGACAGGCCGCCGGCGTGTCGCGCCAGGAGTCGCGCTCCATCGTCGGCGCCAGCATTGTCCGCAATTACTTCCGCGACGACATCGATCCCAACGGCGCCCTCACCCAGGTCAACTCGCTGGCCTCCGCCGCCATCCCCAACCTGCCGCCCGGCACCCTGCCGCCGGTCATCCTGCCGTTCGATCCCACCGGTTCGACGCCGGTCTGTCTCGTCGCCCTGGACAGCGACAAATACCCCGAGGCGATCCTTTACGACACGGCGCGTTATGAGGCGCGCAACATGATCATGGCGGTGCCGGGAGCCGTCGCCCCAGTCGTCTACGGCGGCAAGCTGCGCGCCATCCTCGCCCTCATGGATCGCACGCAGATGCAGTCCCGCAACCTGTCGCCGCAGGATCTGATGAATGCCATCGACAACTACAACATCTTCCTGCCAACCGGCTCTGCCAAGTTCGGCAACACCGATTTCGCACTCGACTCCAACTCCATGTACGAGCTGGTCGATCGCATGGGCGAAATCCCCGTGAAAAAGGACGGCGACAAGATCGTCTTCCTCAAAGACGTCGCCAAGACGAAGGACAGCAGCCTGATTCAAACCAATGTCGTGCGCGTCAACGGCCGGCGCCAAGTCTACATCCCCGTCTACCGCCAGCCGGGCCGGAGCACTCTAGACGTGGTCAACGGTCTTAAAGAGGCCGTGCCCGAGATGAAGGGCAAACTGACGCACGAAGACATCGACCTGAAAGTGGTCATGGACCAATCGGTATACGTCCGCCACTCCATCGAGAGCCTCGCGGAGGAAGGCATCCTCGGCGCGGTCCTCTGCTCGCTGGTCATCCTGCTCTTCCTGGGCGAATGGCGCATGACGCTGATTGCCGTGCTAACGATCCCGGTTTCGGTGCTGGCGGCGGTCATCGGTTTGAATGTCACGGGAAACACCCTGAATGTGATGACTCTGGCCGGCCTGTCGCTGGCCATCGGCCCGCTGGTGGACAGCGCCATCATCTGCCTGGAGAACACGCACCGGCACCTCGGCTTGGGCGCACGCCCGAAAGAGGCGGCCTTCCTCGGCGCCAGCGAGGTTGCCCTGCCGGAGCTGGTCGCGAGCTGCTGCACCCTGCTCGTGCTGGCGCCGCTGGCGCTGATGCCGGGCCTGGGGGCGTTCCTGTTCCGGCCGATGGCGCTGGCCGTCGCCTTCGCCATGATCGCCGCGTACATCCTGTCGCGGACGTTGGTGCCGTCGCTCTGTTCGCTCTGGCTGCGCGGACATGACCCGCGGGCGGAAATGCATCTCGGTAAGGATTATGAACACCGCAGCGAACACGAGAACGCGCCGCCCAAAGGAGCGCTCGGACGGCTTTTCGACCGCTGGGAGTCGCTCATCAACGTCGGCATTAGTTGGTACGTCGCCCTCCTCGGCAGCGTGATGAAACGGCGTCTCCTGGTAGTAGGCAGTGCTGTCGTCCTGCTCGTCGGCGTCGTGTTCGGCCTCGGCTCTCAACTGCGCCGCGAGTTCTTTCCCGAAGTGGACGCGGGTGCGTTCGAGATTTACGTCCGGGCCAGGTCCGGCACCCGCATCGAGGAGACGGAGAAGCGCGTCGCGGAGGTCGAGCAGTTCATCAAGGAAGAATTGAAGGAAGACCTCGACCTCGTCATCAGCGAAATCGGCGTCGTCGCCGACTGGTCGGCGGCGTACACGCCCAACTCCGGGCCGATGGACGCGGTCGTCAAGGTGCAGCTCACGCACGACCGCACGCACTCGGCGCAGGAATACGTCCACCAACTACGCGGCGGTTTCGCCAAGTCGCAGAAGTTCGACGGCCTGGAGTTCGCCTTCGACGCCGGCGGCATGATCCGCGCCGCCATGAACGAGGGCAAGTCCACGCCGCTGAATGTGCGCATCACCGGCAAAAACCAGGAGAAGGCCCATCAAGTCGCGGAGGCCATCCGCCGCGAGGTGGTGAAGATCGACGGCGTGGTCGATGCCCGCATCTTGCAACGGCTGGACTATCCGCAATTCGTCATCGACGTCGATCAGGCCAAGGCGATGGCGCTCGGCCTGACGCAGATGGACGTGATGAAAAACCTCGTCGCCGCCCTCAATTCCAGCATCCAGTACAACAAGAAGAATTTCTGGATCGACCCCGTCAGTCACAACCAGTATTACGTCGGCGTCCAGTACCCCGAAGAGGAGATTCAGTCCGTCGAAACGCTCCTCGACGTGCCGATCACCGGCACGGCCCAGAAGCAGTCAATCCCGCTGCGCAACGTTGTGAAGAACAAGCCGCTGCGCGTTCACGTTCCGTCGGAGGTCACGCACGCCACGTTGCAGCCGACGATCGACCTGACGATGGGTGTATACGGTCGCGACCTTGGCCATGTCGCCGACGACGTGACGGAAGTCGTTGGCCGCTTCGGCGTCGCCAAGGGCCGCGGCGAGTGGGCGCCGTACGATCCCTCCTCCTCGGAGAAAAAGACGCTGACCGGCAGCAAGATTGTCCTGAGCGGCGAGTATTCGCGCATGCAGGACACCTTCCGCAACCTCGGCATCGGCCTGATCCTCGCGAGCCTGCTGGTGTACTTCCTGATGGTGGCGCTGTTCAAGTCGTGGGTGACGCCGCTGGTGATCCTGTCCGCGGTGCCCGTCGGCCTGGTCGGTGTGGTGTTGATGCTGTGGATCACGGGCACGGCGCTGAACGTGCAATCGCTGCTGGGCGTAATCTTCATGGTCGGCATCGTCGTATCGAACACGGTGCTGCTCATCGACTTCGCCTCGAACGTGCGGCGCATCGACAAGCTGAACCCGACCGAGGCCATCATGAAGGCGGCATCGGTGCGCGTGCGGCCGGTGGTGATGACGGCCCTGGCGGCGTTTTTCGCGCTGCTGCCGATGGCGCTAGGCCTGGCACGCGGCAGCGAGGCAAACACCCCGCTGGGCCGCGCCGTCGTCGGCGGCCTTCTGGCTGGACTCGTGACGACGTTATTTGTGGTGCCGGCGCTGTTCTCCCTGCTAGTGAAGGACGGCCCGCCGGAAGTCGAGGACGACCCGTTTTCGCCGGACGTTGATCCATCCGCCCCCGTCCACTCGATCAACGCGGGTGTCATACCATCACCCGGGTCATGAGACACGGAGGATGGATTTGCTGATAGTGCGGGGTTTGAGGAGCCGATGGAGTATACGGGATAGTACGAATTGTTCGAGATCGGACTCCCCGAAGCGATTCCCGTTTTTCGCAACGCTGGATGTATTGCGAGGAAGCCATGTTCAAGGATGGTCGTGGACTCTGGTGGCTTGCCGGACTGACTTTAGCGTTTTTGGGTGGGAACCTCGCGGCCTTTCCAGATGACCGGGGCGTTAGCAAGCCCCCGCAACCGAAAGTCGTGTCAAAGGAGGTGGAGTTGCCCGCTCCGCCGGCATCGCTGCTGTCAAACGCGGCCAGCCCGATCGACCTCCCCAGCGCGTTGCGTCTGGGCGGTGTGCAGAATCCCGAGATCCTGCTGGCCCGTGAGCGCGTCGTGGAGGCTGACGCGGTCCGCCAGTTGGCCGCGGCCCAAATCCTGCCAACGATCAATGCGGGCGGCAATGTCGATAATCATACCGGCCCACTTCAGCGCGCAGTTGGTGCCATTCAAAAGGTGAATCGCGGCTCCCTCTACCTTGGACTGGGCGCTAACGCGGTTGGCGCCGGTACGGTCAACATCCCCGGCTTGGTCCTGAGCGGCAACATCTCGGAAGGGATCTTCGCTGCCCTGGTGACCCGGCAGGTGGTGCGCGAGCGCGAGTTCGCCAGCGAGGCGGTCCGGAACGATGTCCTGCTGCGTGTGGCCGTCGGCTACTTGGAGCTGTTGCGTGCCGAGGGACATCGTGCGGTGGCGCTGCAGACTCGTGCCGAGGCCACAGAGGTAGCCCGAGTCACCGCAGCCTTCGCCGCAACCGGCCAAGGCCGGCAGGCCGACGCCGACCGCGCCTTGACGGAACTCGAACAACGTAACGCCGACGTCTTGCAGTCCGAAAGCGAGGTTCTGACCGCGTCCGCACGACTCGCTCAATCGCTGAGTCTCGATCCTGCAACCCGGCTGCACGCGACCGATGGCTGGGTTGTGCCTGCCCCGATAATCCCCGATCCTATCCCGCTACCCGAACTCATCACCATCGCTTTAATGCGCCGGCCAGAGCTGAAGGAACGACAGGCCGCCATCCGCGCGGCGCTGCTCACGTTACGGGGAGCGCGCGTCCTGCCGTTTTCTCCCAACGTCGTACTCGGCTACAGTGCCGGCACTTTCGGCGGTGGCAGTAACCTCGTGGCCGACGGCATCCTTCAGGCCGACGGCTCCGTCATCCGGCAGCCGCGTTTCGACAGCTTCGCTGGACGGCAGGACGTGGATGCGGTGGTCTATTGGTCGCTGCGCAACCTCGGCGTCGGTAACCTCGCCCTGATCCGCGGGGCCGAGAGCAACCTGCGTAGCGACCGGCTGCGCGAGCTGGAAGTCCTGGACCGCGTGCGTGCCGAAGTAGCCGCTGCTTACGCCCGCGCTCACGCTCGCTACGCCCAGATCGACACGACCGAGCGGGCCGTTCGCTCTGGCCAACTGGCATTCGAGGAAGACCTGCGGCGCACGCGAAACCGTGAGGGGCTGCCGATCGAGGTGCTGGACAGCCTGCGCCTGCTGGGCCGAAGCCGCCTCGCCTATCTCGACGCAATCCTCGATTTCGACCGGGCACAATTCGAGCTGTACGTCGCACTCGGCCAGCCGCCCGCGGACACCCTGGCACGGCCCGTCCCCGAAAGCCTCATCCCCGCGTCCCCCGCGCTACCGTTGAAGCCGTGAGCGGTCTGAGACTGCGGACAAAACGGTGTGATCGCGGGCAAGCTGGGGTAAGAGCCTATGAGCCAGAAACTGATGTTGTGGCATCTTATCGGGCGCCGATGCCGTCTGGCCCGAAAGGCCTTGCTACTCGCGGCCTGCCTCCTCACACCTCTCGGCTGCCACTCAGTCGAAAATAGACCTGGGGAGGCCGGCTACGCACCATCTCTCCTCCTTCCAGCCGCGTCGCGGCCGGAACCTCGACACGCCGAAGCCGAATTGCTTCAGATGTCGGCGTCTTCTCCGGCCATAATCCCACGAGAATTATCGGAATCGACAGCGCTACTGCCGGAGAAGCAAGACGCCAGGGTTCCCTCGAAGCCTGACCCGCCACCGGGCCCGGCCCTCGACCCGGTCGTCCCGACGGCGGTCGCCGAAATCACGCTTGACCTCGAAACCGCGCTCGGCCTGGCCGGTGGGGAAAACCCGACCATTGCCCTCGCCCGCGAGGCGGTGAGCGCTGGTCTGGCCGATCAACTTCGGGCACGGTCGCAATTGCTTCCAACGCTCGAAGCGGGGGTGAGCTTCAACTGGCACCGCGGCAACCTGATCTCCGCGCAAGGAGTCATAACCAACGTGGACCGGCAGTCCGTCTACGCCGGCGCCGGGGCGGCGGCCGTCGGCGCGGGGACCGTTGGCTTCCCCGGCGTTCACCTGTATGGCCATCTCGCCGATGCCCTGTTCGATCCGGCCACCGCTCAGCGGCGAGTCACCGAACTGAGTTTCGCAGCCGACGCGACGCGGAATTACGTCTTACTGGAAGTGGCGACGCACTACTTTGCCCTCACCGGTGCTGAAGCGCGCCTGGACGCCATTCGGAAGTCGGAGCGTGAATTCGGCGAGGTGGTGACGTTGACGGGCGACTTCGCGCTTAAAGGACAAGGTCGGGAGGGGGACGCTGAGAGGGCGCGGGGTGCGGCGTTGCTCCTGCACGCCGACGCGCTGCGCGCGGAAGAGGACGTCGCCATCGCTGCCGCGGAACTGTCCCGGCTGTTGACTATGGACCCGGCCGTCCGTCTGCACACTCCCGACGGGGCGACTCTGGTTGAAGTCGTCGATCCTCGCATAGAGCTTGAGGCACTCATTCAGACGGCCGTGCAAAACCGGCCAGAAATCGGGGCCAGTACCGCTGCTGTCGCCGTTCAGGAAACCCAGCTGCGAAAGGAGCGGCTGCGCCCGCTGCTGCCATTTTTCACGGTCGGCTACAGTGCCGGAGACTTCGGCGGAGGCAGCGATCAGGCCGATTCACGCTTCGGCCACTTCCGTGGCCGAACCGACTTCGACGCGGCGGTCGTCTGGTCGCTGCAAAATTTCGGTGCTGGCAACTTCGCCGCACAGCGCCGGCGGCGCGCGGAGGTCGGCGAAGCGCAGTCTCGGCGGATCGCGATCCTCGACCAAGTGCGGCGCGAGGTCGCGGAAGCGCATGCTGAGGCAGCCGCGAGTCGTCGAGAAGTAGACGTGGCGGCAAGGCGCGTCTTGACGGCGGAGCGGGCTTTCCGCGCCGACCTGATTCGGGCCAAAAACCTACAGGGTCGGCCCATTGAGCTTCTGAATAGCCTGAATCTGCTGAACGTGGCGCGTCAGGATTTGGTGAGGGCCGTCGCCGCTTTCAACCAGGCGCAGATGCGTCTTTTCGTGTCCCTGGGGCAACCGCCGTACCTGGCAACCATCGAGCATTCCATTTGCAACGGAGTCGAGCAACCTGGCTTCCGGTGACGTTTCGGCCCGCGAGGACAAACTGTGCGGGCTAACCTCCCGGCTGCTGTAGTTGCCGATCGTCACAATCCTTCTGAGCTGTTCTATGTTGGAACGATGACAAGGTGGACGCGGAGAAGGGATAGCCGACCGGTGCGTCGCGGCTTGGCGACATTACGAAGAGGTTTCCTGCCATAGAGCGGATCCCATACCTCCGCGTACAGCGTTTCACGCACGGACATCCGACACTGGCAAGAGCATTGCTCGGCCTAAGTCACACGACCCTTCGTCACAAACAGCCCACGCTCGGGATTGCGATGGATCGTGTTCCAGTTCAAAAGCGTCCACGCGATGAGAAGCCGAGAAGCGGGAAGGAAGCCGTCCTGAATCGGAACTTCCGGGCGATCAGCCCAAACCATGAGCCCTCGCCCCTCATCGGGCGGGCTTCATGGCTTCGGTTACATCCCACACCAAGGCGGTACTGTCCTCGCTACCGGAGTAAAGGCGCACGCCGTCGCGCGCGAACACGAGCGAGCGGACAGCACCCGTGTGCCCGATGAGGCGGCCGCGCTCCTTCCCAGTGTTTACCTCCCAAAGCCTGATTGAGTGGTCGTCGTCCGCCGTCGCCACAACGGCAGAAGCTGCCCGCGTAGTTTCGTTTGCTTGCCGGTTCGTTACGTGGCGTCCACCCTTGAAAAAACTCACGCAAAACGCCGGCCCTGCACGAAGCAGGGGCAATGTTTGAAAATAGGCTTAATACAGCACCACACAACTGGCGACGCTACATGATTATGATTCTACCTGGCCGCGCAGGCGATAACCGTCCCGCTTGTTTGTCGTCGCGATCGAACGGTCGATCTGCAGAATTCACTTCTTCTTGATCCGACTCTTGAGTCCCTGGCAGAAGGTCGCCTCCTCCGTCGTGTCGGTACTGCCCGATCGCCGCAGCACGTCGTGCTTCAGGTCCGAGTAGGGGACGAAGTGATCGAGCTGCGCCGCGAGGCAGTCGAGGAAGTAGAACTCCTTCGAGCCGCTGGGGACTTCCCCCCAGCCAGACGTCGCCGACCCGGAGCGTGCCGCTGACCGGATCGAACCGGACGTTGCCGCGGTGACGCAACAGGTCGTTCCTATCCACCACCCGGAGCGACCGATTCCAGCGCAGGATCTCCAGGAGGGAGATGCATGGCCCGTGGATCGCTTCCGTGGCGGGCGGAGGAGAAAGCCCATAGAGGATGATCGTGCTCCGGTACGCAGCCAACCGTCTGCGGCCGCCTTCACCGAGCGGCCCGTCACGCCAGTAGAAGCACTCCCATGCCCCGGTGTCACCCTCCCAGGTGCCGAGTTGCCAGAGTTGCCCGTCGAAGTCGCGGATGCCGCCGCGCAACTTCAATTCCCCGGCAAGCCAGCGAAGAAACGCCTCCAAGTCCATCGGCCACAGAAAGAGATGGACGGCATCAACCGTGCTGCCGCAGCGACTGCAGACGTAATCACCTTGAATGCGATATGGCACTCCTTCGCCGCAGTGGGGACAACTGGGAGCTGGATGGATGCCCGGGTTGCGCGCGAGAAAACCCCGACGTTGCAGCAGGCGCAGGAGAGGACCGTGCGGACCAGCGAGGTCGTCCTGGGCGGCGTGGGCCGGGAACCGGCGCGAGAGGAGGCCGAGGAAGAACTCAAGGCTGGTGCGCATACACGCGATAGAGGCCCCAACTCTTGAGGCACGCGCGGAACCGCTCATCGAGAACGGATTGGTTGAGACTGCATCGGTTCTGCCACAACTGAACGACGTAGCTCTTGGTCCCGCCATTGACCTTCAACTTGATCTGGAGTTCGGCATGACTTACCTGCAGCTGGTCGCGAACACTGTCCTCGCTCATGTGTGATTGGATCATTACCGTGATGGCAAACTGTTCATCGCTCATGAGCGTTTCGAGTTTGACTTGGCGCCGGCCGTACCGTTCCGGGTAACGAAAGTGCAGCGTCTTCACTCTCACCATCTGCATGTCGTCGGCATCGCGAAGCGGATCGAAATGTTTTGCCTCAGTCGAATCTGGAAGAACGCTCTGTTCGGGTTAGCATAACCGCAACGGAGGTTCACCATGAGCACGCAGCGTCGTCACTTTCCCGACACCGAGAAGGTCGCCATCCT
>JBBQPD010000009.1:0-22423 GCA_038331535.1 Gemmatales bacterium
CGCCATTCTCCCTTGACACATTCGCGCACCGCGGGCATACCCTCGCGGCGTTCTACGACGCGCTCGCATGGCGGTGTTCCGAGAGGGGATGATGATGAAGGCCCTGCCCGTGCCGGAAGTTGTCCGCTGCTTCTTCGACCACACCTTCGAGCCGCATCTGCCCGCGATGTGCCTTCACTGGCCCGGCGGTCGGCCCGAACGCCTGTGGGAGCTGCCGGAAGGCCTGACGCTGATGGGACCGGCCCCGGAGCGCTTTGGCCTCAGCATCCAGCGCGTCGGCCGCGACGCCTATCGCATCCGCCTTCTGTGGGACGCCTCCTGTTTTATCTGGCAAGCGGTGCGCCGCGTGCAGGTGACGACGAGCGCGTTGGCTCCGCTCCTCGGCGTGCTCGGCACCGACCTCTGGTATCTCCTCGATCAGCCCGTCCATTCGGAAGCCTGTACGCCCTGCCGGGCGGCCTGAACGCTGAATGCCATCCCGCGGCAACGGCCATACAATGGCCCACGTCGGCAGCCGGCGACACGGCTGCGGCGCAGTCCTCGGGAACGTGGCGACATGAAGTTCCGACCTCTCGGCCGTACCGGCCTGCAACTCTCGCAGCTGAGTTATGGCGCCTCCTCGCTCGGCCAGGAGTTCCGCCCCATCGATCTGAACGAGGCGCTGCGCTCCGTTCAGGTCGCGCTCGACCTGGGCATGAACTTTATCGACACCTCGCCGTATTACGGCCGGGGGATGAGCGAGTGCCTGCTCGGCGTCGCCCTGCGCGGCGTGCCGCGCGACCGCTACTACCTCGGCACCAAGCTCGGACGATACGCGCCACAGCACTTCGATTTCTCCGCCCACCGGGTCGTCGAGAGCATCGACGTCAGCCTCCTGCGCATGGGCGTCGACCATCTCGACGTCATCCTCTGTCACGACATCGAATTCGTGGACATGACCCAGATCGTCAACGAGACGCTGCCGGCGCTCCGCAAGATTCGCGAGCAGGGCAAGGTTCGCTTCCTCGGCGTCAGCGGCTATCCGATGAGCATGTTCCGCTACATTCTCGACCGCACCGATCTGGACGTGATCCTGTCGTACAACCACTACACACTGCAAAACACCATGCTCGCCGACCTCGTGCCTTACTTGAAAGCGAAGGGCGTCGGCATCATGAACGCGGCGCCGTTCTCGGCCCGATTGCTGACCAATCAGCCGTTGCCGCCCTGGCACAAGGCGACGCCGGAAGTACGAGCGATCTGCAAAAATGCGGCTGACCACTGCACCGCGCAGGGCGTGGACATCGCTCAACTGGCGGTGCAGTACTCGATCGCCAACGAAGAGATGACGACCTGCGTCGTCGGCTCGGCGAATCCGGAGAACGTCAAGAAATGGGTCACGTGGGCCGACACGCCGATCGACCCGAAACTGCTCGGCGACGTGTTGAACATTCTCAAGCCGATTCACAACTGGTTCTACGTCGAGGGACGGCCGGAAAATAACGACCAGCCGAATGCAGAAGTCAGAATGCAGAAGTCAGAATGAAAACCGACTCGTTCTGTCTTGCATTCTGACTTCTGCATTCTTACTTCTGCATTCGCAAGTGAGGCTCGCCATGAAAGCCCTGTCCCTGGAAGCCCCCAAGCAGTGGAAGCGCATCGAGATCGACGGCCCCAAGTCGCCCGCCGCCGGCGAAGCGTTGGTCCGCGTCCATCGCGTCGGCGTCTGCGGCACCGACATCAGCGGCTATCTCGGCAAGATGCCGTTCTTCAGTTATCCGCGCATTCCCGGCCACGAGCTTGGCGTCGAGGTCGTCGCCGTCGGCTCAGACGTGGCCAACGTCAAGCCCGGCGACCGCTGCTCCGTCGAACCGTACATCAACGACCCGAACAGTTACGCCAGCCGGCGCGGCAAGCCGAACTGCTGCGAAAAGCTCGAAGTCCTCGGCGTCCATCGCGACGGCGGATTGCGGCCGCAGTTCATCGTGCCGGCCCGCAAGCTGCACGTCTCGAAGAAGCTCGCCTTCGATCAGCTCGCCCTCGTCGAAACACTGGCGATCGGCTGTCATGCCACCAACCGCGCC
Source organism: Gemmatales bacterium (assembly GCA_038331535.1). Classification (GTDB taxonomy): domain Bacteria; phylum Planctomycetota; class Planctomycetia; order Gemmatales; family Gemmataceae; genus JBBQPD01. Next base: position 2,064 of record JBBQPD010000009.1, read on the forward strand.
GCCCCGCAGCCGGACGAGGCGACGCTCATCATCGGCGCCGGCCCCATCGGTCTCGCCACGCTGGAGTTCGTGAAACTGACCAGATCGAAGGTCATCGTCCTGGACACCAACGAGGTGCGTCTCGACTTCTGCAAGCGCGTGATGGGTGTGCAGCACACGATCAAGCTGTCGGACAAGGTCGAGAAGGATCTGCGCGACGTGACCGACGGCCATCTGCCCGATGTGGTGATCGACGCGACCGGCAACAACGTGTCGATGTCGAACGCCTTCACCTACGTCGCGCACGGCGGCCGGCTGATCTTCGTCGGCATCACGACGGATGAAGTGCGCTTCCGCCATCCCGTCTTTCACAAGCCGGAGGGGACGCTGCTCTGCTCGCGCAACGCCCTGCCTGAAGACTTCACGCGCATTATCCAGCTGATCGAAGACGGCCATATCGACACGCGGCCGTGGATCACGCATCGCGCGAAATTCGACGAGGTAATCGACGTGTTCCCGTCGTACACGAAGCCGGAGACGGGTGTTATCAAAGCGGTGATTGAAGTTGATGACTAACGTGTTTACGTTTCGCGCGTTCGCGAAACGTAAACAGGAGCATCCCACCATGATCCGATCCGCCGTAACCGTCAGCCTGGTCAACGAAGCCCGCGGCGGCCCGTTCGTCTTCTGGGACGACCTCCCCGCCGCCTGTCGCAAGGCGAAGGCGCTTGGCTTCGACGCCATCGAAGTCTTTCCGCCGGCTCCGGACGCCGTCAATCCCGCTGAACTGCACACGCTTCTAAAGGATAATGGCCTCGCCCTCGCCGCCGTCGGCACCGGCGCGGGTTGGGTGAAACACAAATTGCATCTCTGCCTCTCCGACACCGTGGCGCGGACAAAGGCACGCGACTTCATCCGCTCGATCATGGATTTCGCCGGCCCGCTCGGCGCTCCGGTCATTATCGGCTCGATGCAAGGCCGCCACGGCGACGGCGTCGATCTCTGGACGGCGTTCGCCCATCTCGGCGAGGCGCTGGAAGACCTCGGCGAACACGCGAAGCAGTACAACGTCCCGCTCATTTACGAACCGCTCAATCGCTACGAGACGAACCTCGTCAACACGGTGGATGCCGGCGTCAAGCTGCTGAAATCGCTGTCGACGCGTAACGTCAAATTGCTCGCCGACCTGTTCCACATGAACATCGAGGAGCAAAATCTCGTCGCCGCGCTTCGCGCGGGCGCGGGTTACATCGGCCACGTGCATTTCGTCGATTCCAACCGGCGGCCTGCTGGATTGGGCCATCTCGACTACGCGCCGATCGCGGCGGCGTTGAAAGAGATAGGCTACGATGGCTTCGCGTCGGCTGAGGCGCTGCCGTATCCCGACTCAGACGGCGCAGCGAGTCAGACGATAACCGCGTTTCGCGCGCATTTTCGCCCCAATGCCTCCGTTTAGCCGCGACCCGATCGGGGAGCGCGGGCTGACGTAACGCCCCGCGCTCGCCGGTCGGGTCGCGGCTGTTGACCTTCAGGTTGTCCGCCCCATGGAATTCGGCCGTTCCCTCGTACCCAACAGCAATGGAGTACGATCAATAGCTGATAGCTGTTAGCTGACAGCTATCAGCTATTGATCGTCAGTTTGTCTTCAGCCGCATGATGCCGTCAACCGGAAGATCAAAAAACGTCGGAGACCCTTGCGAATGCTCAAGCATCAGCTGATTCACCCCAAAATCAACGAAGTCCTCGGCCGCACCGGCCATCACGCGAAAGTCCTCATCGCGGACGGCAATTATCCGTCTTCCACGAAGAAGGGGCCGAACGCGGAGCTTGTTTGCCTCAACCTCATGCCCGGCGTCGTCACCGTCGTTCAGGTGTTGGAGGCCGTCCTGTCGGCCGTGCCCATCGACCAGATTAACACGATGATGTACACGAAAGACGATCCCTACACCCTCGACAAGGATCCGGCCGTGTGGGACGAGTATCGCGACGTGATCGAACGCGCCGGCCTCGACCTGAAACTGGAACCAATCGACAAGTGGGACTTCTACAAGGCGGTCGAGACGGCCGACCACGTGCTGACCATCCAGACCGCCGACCAGCAACGCTTCGCCAACGTGCTGCTGTCCATAGGTGTGCGCATGGATTGACCTCTCATGACCATTACGATCGATGCCCATCAGCATTTCTGGCAGCTCGGCTTGCCGTTTAACTATGCGTGGCTGAACGCGCCGGCGCTGGCCCCGATCAAGCGCGACTATCTTCCCGAACACCTCGAACCGCTGCTCCGCGCCGCCGGCGTGCAGCGTTCCATCTTCGTGCAGACGCAACACAATCTTGAAGAGACGCGCTGGGTTCTGGGTCTGGCGGAACGGTATTCGTTCCTCGCCGGCGTCGTCGGCTGGGTGGACCTCGCCAGCCCGGATTGTGAACGCCAACTGCTCGACCTGAAGCGACATCCGAAGTTTGTCGGCGTTCGGCACGTCACGCAGGACGAACCCGATGATGACTTCATCGTGCGCGACGACGTGCTGCGCGGCCTGGCGGTGCTGGAAAAACACGGCGTCCCGTTCGATCTGCTGTTCTACGTCAAGCATCTGCGCCACGCCGCCACGCTGGCACGGCGTCTACCGGCGCTGCCGCTGGTGATCGACCATCTGGCGAAGCCCAACATCAAGGACCAACGCACCACGGACTGGTTGCCGCATTTGCAGGCCGCCGCCGCGTTTCCAAACGTCTACTGCAAGCTCTCCGGCCTGGTGACGGAAGCCGACTGGCGTCACTGGACTGTCGCCGACTTGAAGCCCTATGTGCAGTCGGCTCTGGAACTGTTCGGCCCCGAGCGCTGCATGTTCGGCTCCGACTGGCCGGTGTGCGAACTGGCGGCCACTTATCAGCAGGTGCATCATGCGCTGGTCGAGACGCTGGGACCGCTCAGCGACGGGGAGCGCGACGCGATCTTCGGCGGCACCGCGGCGCGGTTCTATCGCCTGTCCATAACGTAATCATGCATGCGATCGCCCGTTCACCATGAGGAGGATTTCGATGAAGCGATTCTTGAAGGCCGTCGCCGCGGCGGCGCTGGTCGTGATGGCGAGCAGTTCCCTCCGCGCCGAGGAGAAACCGGCCGCCGGTCCGATGATCGTGCATGACGTGTACTTCACGCTGAAGGACAACTCGCCGGAGGCGAAAAAGAAGCTCGTCGCGGCCTGTAAGAAGTACCTGACGGACCACGCCGGCACAGTACACTTCGCCGCTGGCGTGCTGGCCGAGGACGTGAAGAGTCCCTTCAACGACAGCGAGTTCGACGTGGCGTTGCATATCGTCTTCAAGGATAAGGCCGCGCTCGATCAGTACATCGTCGCGGAACGGCACAAGATGTTCGTCGAGGAAAACAAGGACGGCTGGAAGAAAGTACGCGTTTTTGACTCCGCGGTCGAGCCGGTCACGAAAACCAAGTAAAGGCGAAGTTCGCGCGTGTTTACGTTTCACGCGAAACGGAAACAGGCGCGCTGCGTCGCCCCCAACAAGGGATCACCACATGAAACGTCTGCTGCTCACCTTCGCCTGCTTCTCCACTTCGCTGGCGATCGCCGCCGAGAAACCACTGACGCTGGACGTCTGGCCCGGCAAAGCCCCCGGCGACAAGGGCGACGTCGGCGAGGAAAAAGTGCTGGAATCCAAGCCGAACGAGAAGCCGGTCCAGCGCGTCACCAACGTCTCGAAGCCGACGCTCACCCTCTTCCGGCCCGCCAAGGACAAGGACACCGGCGCCGCCGTCGTCATCGCGCCGGGCGGCGGCTACAGCATCCTGGCCTGGGACTTGGAGGGCGAAGAGGTCGCCGCCTGGCTTAACAGCATCGGCGTCACCGGCATCGTGCTGAAGTATCGGGTGCCGCGCCGACCCGACTCGCCGAAGAACGAGGCGCCGCCGCAGGCGCTGATGGACGCCCAGCGAGCGCTGAGCCTGGTACGCAGCAAAGCCGCGGAATGGGGCATCGATCCGAAGCGCATCGGCATGCTCGGTTTTTCCGCGGGCGGCCATCTGACGGCGAGTACTGCCACCAACTTCGATAAACGGACCTACGAGACGACGGACGAAATCGATAAGGTCAGCTGCCGGCCCGACTTCGTCGTACTAATCTATCCCGCCTACCTGCTGGCGAAGGACAGGGACGAGCTGGCGGCCGACATCCGTGTGTCGAAGGATTCGCCGCCGACGTTCTTCGCTCACGCCGGCAACGACGGCGTGAAGGCCGAGAACAGCGTCGTCATGTACCTCGCGCTCAAGAAGGCAGGCGTCCAGGCGGAACTACACGTCTACAACACCGGCGGTCACGGCTTCGGCCTGCGCCCGAGCGAGCAGCCTTGCTCCACCTGGCCGCAGCGCTGCGCCGACTGGATGAAGACGCGCGGCTATCTGAAGCCGACGGCAGCAAAGTGAGCGTTGCCATGTCCGCGCTGCCGCGCCTGCTGATTCTCGATACCTCGACCGGCGGCTCCGGCTTCGTGGCGTTGGGCGAAGGGCCGGAGCTGCGCGGCCAGCGCCGGCTCGACGAGGCTCGCCGCCATGCCCGCGACCTCGCGCCGGCGGTGCGCGGCTTGCTCGACGAGGCAGGATGGAAGCCGCGCGAGATTCACGCCGTCGTCGTCTGCCGCGGCCCCGGCAGCTTCACAGGCTTGCGCGTCGGCCTCATGTCGGCGAAGGCGTTCGCTTACGCCACCGGCTGCGTCCTCCTCGGACTGGACACCTTCGCAGCCGTCGCGGCTCAGACGCCGGTGGAGGTGACGCGCCTCGACGTGCTGGCCGACGCCCAACAGGACAAGGTGTACGTGCAACCATTCGGCCGGCAAGGCGACGATTGGAAGGCCCTCGCCCCGCTGGCGATCCGCCGTTTCGCCGAGTGGCTGCACGAGCGCGAACCGTCATCCTGGGCAACCGGGCCAGGACTTCGCAAGTGGGAAGCGCACCTTATACCGGAAGTGCCGCGCGCGGATTCGTCGTTGTGGGAACCCCACGCCGAGAGTGTGTTGCGGCTGGGACTGGCCCGGTATTTAGCTGGCGAGGGCGACGACGTGTGGACTTTGGAGCCACTCTACCTGCGCCCGAGTTCGGCGGAGGAGCAGTGGCAGGCGCTCGGGAAAAAGTAACCGCTATCGGCACGGATCGCCAGGCGAACTACAATGGTAGATATACGAGTCGATTAATCATTTCAGGCGGATCATACACTTTGGCCAATAACTCCAGGTCGTTGACGCACTGACCGATGGAAATCCCCACTTGGGCAGCGTAAATCACGCCGGCAAACGGAATGCCCGCAACTTGCCGCCGAGTCGCTTCCGCGAGAAAGTCTTGGTCATGGGTAAAGAGGACATAACCGAGCCCAGTCGCACGATCGAGTAGGTCGGGATCAGAGAACCGATCGGTTCCATCCTCTTGAGATTCGAAGCACGGAAACGCCGCGAAGCCGTAATCCCTTCGCAACAGCGATACGCACCTGAACATCCATGTAAATCGACAAACTCACGGGATCTTTCCCATCGCCCGTAACTTCTGGTGAATCGGCGAGTTAAGGTTCTGTCGGCGCAGTTCTTCATATTCCCGCTGTTGCCGTTCGATCTCCGCATCGAACTCAACCTTGTGGTCGTAGTAGTACGACAACGCTGCGTGGATTTGAGCCGGGCTGAAATAGTTATCGTGTTCTTCAACGATCTGCTGTGGAGTAAGCCCCCAGGCAATCATGTCCAGCGCGACCTCGATTACCTTCACGTTCGTATCGTCGATCCACGCTCGGCCGCGCTCGTCCAGCCAGATGTGTGCCGTGGGTGTCGCCGTTTTCGTTGTCATTGCACCGCTCCGTTCTAATTGACGCCCGAGAGACGGTCTCGACCCTTGCGCGGTCTCTGCGCAGCATTCGCCGCCCGTTATCGTACTCCGAACGACCTAACCCGTCCGACCTCGTCGGCTACAACGGCAGATACTCGACTCGATTTAGAATGTCGGCCGGATCATACACCTTCGCTAACAACTCCAGGTCGTTCACGAACTCGCCGAGGGTTATCCCAAGCTGCCTGGCGAATATCACGCCGGCGAACGGAATTCCGGCCGCCTGACGGCGCGCCGCTTCCACGAGAAAGTCTTCGTCCTGGGTGAAGAGCACAAAACCGAGGGCGCTCGCGCGATCGAGTAGATCCGGATCAGGCAACTGGTCTGACCCGTCCTCTTGGGCCGTTCGGACGGTCACGCCGCGGAGCCGCAATCCCCGCGTTATCGCGCTATCGACATGTTCATCCATGAAAAGAGATAGGCTCACGGAATCAACCCCAGCGCACGCAACTTCTGCCGACCCGGCGAATTGAGGCTCTGCCGGCGCAGTTCCTCGAACTCCCTCATCTGCCGCTCCATCTCCGCGTCGAGCTCCGCTTTGTGGTCGTAGTAGTACGAGAGCGCGGCATAGACCTGGGCAAGAGTGTACACGCCATAATGGTGTTCGATCATCTCTTCCGGCGTGAGATGATTGGGACCGATTTTGTCCATTACGACCTGAAGTACCTTCACGTTCGTGTCGTCGATCCACGCCCGGCCGCGCTCGTCCAGCCAGATATGTGCCGTCTCGGTCGGTGTCCTCGTCGTCATGGCTCTCCTCCAGAATGGCCGATGCCCGCGAGACCACCCGAGCATGGGGTGGTCTCGCGGGCATATTCGCCGCGAGTTATTCTACCCGACGCGAGCTTACCCCTCCAACCCCGTCAGCCGGCCCGTGCTGTCGCCGAAGGAATCGACCTTGGCGCCGACGCGGTCCAGCATCGACAGGTACAGGTTCGTCAGCGGCTCTTCCTTCTTGTAGCGGACGTGGCGGCCCGTCTTGATCGTGCCGCCGCCCTTGCCGGCGAACAGCACCGGCAGGTCGTTGTGGTTGTGGCGGTTGCCGTCGCCGATGCCGCTGCCGTACACGATCATGCTGTTGTCGAGCAGCGTGCCGCTGCCTTCCTTGACGGCCTTCAATTTCTCCAGGAAGTACGCGAACTGCGTGATGTGGAACTGGTTGATCTTCTGAATCTTCTCCAGTTTCGCCTTGTCGTTGCCATGATGCGACAGGTCGTGATGGCCTTCCGCCACGTCGATGAAGCGATAGCTGCGGTTGCTGCCGTCGTTGGCGAAGACGAAGGTGGCGGTGCGCGTCAGGTCGGCCTGGAACGCCAGCACCAGCATGTCGGCCATCAGCCGAATATGTTCCTGGTACTTCTCGCGCGAGTAACCGACCGGCCGAGTCGCGCCGACCTTCGACGCTTCGACCGGCGTCGCGGCCTTCGTCATCCGTTGCTCGATCTCGCGCAGACCGGTCAGGTATTCGTCCAGCTTGCGCTGGTCGGTCGTGCCGAGCCGGCGCATGAGGTCGGTCGCGTCCTCCGACACGAAGTCGAGGATGCTCTTCTTGAACAGGTCGCGTTTGTCCTGATCCTTGTTGGCTTTGCCGGCGGTGCCGAACAAGCGGTCGAACACCTGCCGAGGATCGACTTCCTTGTAGTTCGGCGTCGATTCGCCGCGCCAGGACAGGTTGTTCGAGTAGGCACAGCTGTAGCCGGAGTCGCAGTTGCCGGCGTCTTTCCCATGTTCGCAGCCGACTTCCAGCGAGGCGAACTTGGTCGCCTTGCCGATTTGCTGGGCCGCCACCTGATCGGCGGAGACGCCAACCTTGATGTCGGCGCCGGCAGTCTTCTTGGCCTGGCAACCGGTGAGAAACGTCGCCATGGCGCGGGCGTGGTCGCCGGGGCCGTCGCCGTTGGCCTTCGCCTTGTCGTGCTTTAAGCCGGTCATGACCAACAGATGCGATTTAACGCTTTCCAGCGGCTTCAACGTCGGCGACAACTCGAAGTCGGCGCCGTCGGTCTTCGGCGTCCAGTCGGCCATGACCTTGCCGTTGGGGACATAAGTGAACGCCATGCGCAGCGGGAACTTGTTGTCGGCCCGCGCGCCAAAGGCGTTGAACGGCAACATGGCGTCGAGACACGGCAGCGCGATGGCTGTCCCCAAACCCCGGAGAAGCGTGCGGCGCGAGATCAGTTCACTCACTTCGGTTCCCCTTTTTTCGGCCTGCGCATCTGAAAAGCGTCACTCTTCACGATATCGAACACCAGGCCGGAGAATCGGTACTGGTTCTTCGACAGATTACGGGCGATCTCGTCGATGGTACAGCGGTCAAATCGTTCCATGCCGCGGCCCAGGGCGTAGGTCAGCATCTTCTCGGTCAAGCAGCGGCAGAAGTCACCTTCCCGCTGCTTGAGGATACCACGAAGTTCGGCCGGACCGTTAAACTTTTTCCCGTCCGGCAACACACCGGAGGCATCGACCGGGAACTTGCCCTCTTTTTCGCGCCAGGCGCCGATCACGTCAAAGTTCTCGAAGCCGAAGCCGAGCGGGTCCATGCGCTGGTGGCAGCTGGCACAACTCGGATTGGCCCGGTGCTGCTCCATCCGCTGCCGAAGAGTGCCGCTCAGCGCCGCCTTGTTCTCTTCCTTCAATTCCGGTACATCCGGCGGCGGCGGCGGCGGCGGCGTGCCGAGAATGTTGTCCATGATCCACTTGCCGCGCTTCACCGGCGACGTGCGCGTCGGGTTCGAGGTCACCGTCAACACGCTCGCTTGAGCCAGAACGCCGCCGCGCCGGCGGTCGGGCAGTTTGATTTTGCGGAATTCGTCGCCCTTGACGCCGGCGATGCCGTAGTGCTTCGCCAGCCGTTCGTTCATCAAGGTGTAATCCGAGTCGATTAGCTCCAGGACGCTGCGGTCTTCATCGACGATGTACTGGAAGAACGCTTCCGTCTCGCGCAGCATCGCGTTTCGCAGCGGCTCGTCGAACGTCGGAAACAGCTTCGGGTCGGGAGCGAAGCTCTTCAGCCCGCGGATTTGCAGCCACTGCGGAGCGAAGTTCTCCGACAGCGCCCGCGCCTTCGGGTCCGTCAGCATCCGCTTAACCTGCGCTTGCAGCACCTCCGGCTTGCGCAGCTTGCCCTCGGCGGAGAGGTTGAGCAGTTCGTCGTCGGGCGTACTGGCCCAGAGAAAATACGACAGCCGCGCCGCCAGTTCGAATTCGCCGACGGGGTGCGCGCCGTCGGGCCGGGTTCCTGCGCGGTCCTGTTCGATGCGGAAGAGGAAGTGCGGCGACACGAGGACGGCCTGCATCGCCAGTTGCACGCCCTGGTCTACCGTCTCGCCGTTCTGCGTGGCCAGTTGCACGAAGCCGGTGATACGGCGCAGCTCCTGGTCGCTCAGCGGCCGGCGCCAGGCGCGCTCGGCGAAGTAACGCAGGGCGGTCTTGTTCTTCGGGTCGTCCGGTTTCTTCGGCTGGATGGGCGGATTCATGAAGCGTTTCTTGGCCGCCTCGTCCTTGAACGTCTTCTCGGCGATCTGCTCGGCGGCGGCGAGGTACTTCTCCAACAGAAGGGGTGGCAGCGACAGCACGTCGCCGATGTTGTCGAAGCCGTAGCCGGCGTCGTCGGTGGGGAAGTTGTCGGCCGGCTTGAAGTCGATGCCCAACAAGTCGCGGATGGTGTTGTTGTATTCGACCTTGTTGAGCCGGCGGATGGTGACCCGGCCGGGATCGCGGGCAGCGTTGCAATCGACCTTGAAGACGACCACGTCAATCCAGCCGTTGACCGTGTCCATTTCGGCGACGGTCGGCCGCGGCTTTTCGGGCGGCGGCATCTCACCGGAGCGCAGGCTCTCGGCGATCTTATCCCACGCCTTGGGCCGCTTGAGGGCCGCTTCCTGGTCTTTGATATTGTCGAGCCGAAAACTACCGCTCGGCTTCTCGCCGCCGTGGCACTTGGTGCAGTACTTGTCGAGGACGGGCAGAATATCTTTCTTGAAGTCCGCCGGCGCGGCAGCAGTCGCCGTCGCGCAAGTGAGGCCGAGAAGAAGTGTCAATCGAGTCATTCGAAGCGAACCCGTAGGGAGGGAGTTTGCCGCTTGCGGCTTGGCGGGGGGCGGGCAGGTGATTCACTGCCATTATCGTCAAATCCGAATCATCTTCAAGCGGGCGGTGATCTCTTCGACGGAAATCAGCTCGCCCTGGCCGGAACCGGGGCAGACCTCGCAGGTCTGTTGCCACTCTTCCGGCGTCTTGACGTTGCTGTCCCAAAACGGCCACGACCGGCACTGCGGCGGCCGCACCGGATAGATCGTACAGCCTTTTTGCCGATCGTAGAAGACGCAATCGCCGTTGGCCTTTTCGCGCAGCGAGAGGCCGCGGCGTTCCTTCTTGGTATATAACCCCGCAACCTCCTCCACGGTTTCGCCACGAAAGGCGGCGATGGCGGCGAGATCGTCGTCGCCAACCCAGACGAAGCCGGGTTCGCCGGTGCAGCAATGGCCGCACTGGGTGCAGCGGAAGCGGAGGCCGTCCTTGTACCAGGGTTCGGATTCGGATGGCATGGCGGCGGGTCCGGTGAGGCGGGATCGAACCCGTTCATCCTAGTTGCGTGGGAGGAACCGGGCCAATCCGATTGTTACTGCGAGGCGTCATCGGCGCGCACCGCGAACGCGGCCGCGCATTAACTCTCCGCATGGCGACGACTGCCATGCGGAGTGTGTCGTAGCGGGCGCCGCGTTCCGGTGCGCGACCAAAAATTACCGAACGAAGTCGGAATCATCGACCCGTGGCGGCGCGCGGGCGAAATTACCAAACGAACCCCCAGGCCACGATCTCGGCCCGCGCCTGGCGGCACGCGGCGCCGCGCGCTGAAAATTACGAAACGAAACCTGCGTGGCACCATCAGAGGGCGGCAGCGGCACAGCAGCCGTCTCCGCGCGGTCCAAATTACGGAACGAACTCCCGACGAGTGCGGGGACGAAATTACCAAACGAACCCTGCCCCAAGAGAAATAGTGCCGTAGCGAGTAGCATCAGCAGGAGGACGTGACAGCCAGAATCGAAACACGGAGTGGTGGCGTAGCAAGACATCGTATGCCTCCCGGTGAGAACGCAGGGCGACCGATGCCGCTGAGACTACCGGACATGGGTAGCTTGGGGGAGGTCAATTCGAGGCACGAATAATGGAAAAATGCGACAGGTGGGCGAACGCCCTCAGAAACGGAACGAAACGTTCCCGTTTGGTTGTTCGCAAAGAAAAATGAACCGACAGCGCGCCCCTTGAATCAAGGCAGGTTCACGATCTCGCCGCCGCTACGACTACCGATGGCCATCATCTGTGATTCGGCGGCATAGGTGAGATAGCGGGCCGAGCCATCGGCAAAGAGAAAATTGGCACCGCCCGGATGCAGGCTCCAGAGGTGGTAACGATCGCAAGGGTTATCGGTGCGACCCGGACCAAACGTCACGCCAGTCAGCGCGCACGGATCCATAGATTGTTGAGTTGGCCCCCCGAGTACGAGTACGTTGTTGGGACCGCGAAAGCCAGTGGCGAAACCTCCATAATTCGGATAATACCAGCCTGCCTGAAGCGAGTCTGGCGGAGTTCGCTCACCGACCATGAGAGTGGTGCTAGTGCCGTCTGTAATCGCACTAAAGTTGATGCCAGCAGGTTTTTTTCCAAATAATCCTCCGAACGCCCCTTCCTTTCCCCGATTATCCCCGGGAGGATTCGTTCCGCCAATGCCGATGTAAGACGTGAAAGCCGCTCGCACGCTGAAAGGGTCACTAAGCGGTTGCAGCAACCGGCCGTCGGAGGGACAAATGTAACTCCGTACCACCGACGCCATCTGGGTGTGAGGCGGATTATTTAGCGGATCCTCATCGAGCGTGCAGGCTTCGACGCTCGCACGATAAATTGTCTCTTCACCCATCTGGGGGAGGATCAAGACCATCCAGCCGAGGACGACGTTTGGATTTTTCGGGTCGGTATCCCGATTGGCGGGTAGAGGCGGCAACCGGCCGTTCGTCGCGTGGAAGCTATGTAGCGCGGTGCCGATCTGTTTCAGGTTGTTCAAACAACTCGCTCGCGCCGACGCTTCGCGCGCCTGCTGCACCGCCGGCAGGAGTAGGCCAAAAAGTGTGCCGAGGACGCCAATGACTACGAGCAACTCGATCAAGCTGAACGCCTGTCGGAGCCGTGTAAGCATGTCGCCCACTTCTTATTTTTGGAGAAGGACTGGCAAGTCGAGCAACGTTTCGTTTTCGCCCACGTGGGCTCGTAAGCGGATGACTTCACGACCTCCGCTGCTGAATAGCGTACTCGATTTCGGGTCCATTGTCACCCGAACGATTCGCTTCGCCTCCCCTTGAGGAATGATCTCGGCTGTCAGCCCGCTTGGGATCGAGGCGATCGCGAGCGCCAATGGTTGCCCCGAGGTGCTACAACAAAGACAACTAAGAGTGTACACCGGTCCTGAAGCGGAAGAGCGGGGCAGAGCGAGCGCGGCAGGACTCAACTCAATAGCAGCGGCTACACTTCCGACCACCGTCACTACGTCAGGATTGCGTACTTCATCGGCTAGGTGAATCTGCAAACCGGCGTGGATCTCTCCCGGCGTAGACGTGACCACATCCACTTCGATACGTCCGATGGGTACACCTTGCTCGGTAGGCTCTGCTCCAGGCGTTCCCTCCTCCTCCGCTAATAAGCGGACCATTACACGGTTGGGTCTAGTACTGCTGACCCGCTCAATGACCCGTCGAGACGCGGCCGTATCCCGTACTTCGACGATCTGGCGGACCTTCGAGCCGACCGGAACGGTTCCAAAGACGATCTGAGATGGCACGGCTGACACGCCCCCCTCGACCCGACTAACGACAGCCTCAATCCGCCCAGCCGGGTGCACCGGGTCATTTGTCCGGAACTCGACGACATTGACCATCTGAGTTCCGATAGGCACCCCGCGCACCGACACGCGCATCACTAATTGAGCGCTCTCGCCCGCTTTCACGCGCAACTTTTCAACCCGGACGAAGCCACCGTCTTCTTGCCGCTCCATGCCGGTACAGGAACAATTGGAATGGACATTATCGACGATCAATTCGCCGCCGCCGCGATTGGTAATGGAGAAAGGATAGATCACTTGCTCGCCCATTTCACGATTGCCAAGGTCGAGCTGTACGGGATACTCGATAGCCGGTTCTCCTTTCACATACGCGGTCCAACTCCGGCGCAACTGTCCATCTGACATGAAATAGGTCAGGACACCCGCGCAAATCGGGAGCAGGAACCACCAACAGTGTCGCAGTTTCACAGGAGACCTTTGAGGGATGAATGCGGGCACGTAATACTTGATCCACTAACTAGCGCTGACTGCCCGAGCATGGGCGAAACAGAGCTACCCCGAAGTCCTGGTCCTAATCGTGCAGCAGGGGACGGACGCGATTTTCCGCGCAGGCACTATAGAAGTTGGCGGGTCAAGCCTCGACGACCTGCTTCCTCCGCCGGCGGAGGTAGGCCGCAACAATTCCAACCACCAGGATGGCCAGCGAGACGGGGAGAATCCAGCGGTACCAGGAGAGCGGCTCTTCCTTGGTTTCCGTATTCGGCCCGGATGTAGGTAGGTCCGCCGAGGGGGGTGGAATTACTGCCTTTGCCATGGGAGTTTCTGACGAGATCCGTTTCCCATTTTCATCGATGCGATAGGTGGTCCCTCGCGTATCATCACTCATAATAACATTATAAGGATAGCGCATCCGAAAAATATTCTCGGGTAGTGGTTGATTGACCCTGATTTCGGAGATCACCGTCGAGTGCTCAAAATTCCAATTATCAGGCTTTCCGGATCGGCCACTGCCCCGTTCCGGAAAGAATAGACTGGGAGAACACTCTGTAAACTGAGTAATTTCGTTTTCATTTCGAGAACTATTTTTTCCCGCGTCGTTAATATAGATCGATTTCTGAGCCAAATAATTCACCGATGGGTCAAAATATATTTCAAGATCCCATTCACCTTGTTTTTCATCCGGTGGATCGAAATGCAGGCCGATGACTGCCATTTTTTTTCCGCCCACCTGTTTCCATTTGGCCCAATTCAAATGAGAAGCTTGTTCCACAAGTTGCTCGAACGGAACAGCTTTAATTGATTCGGGGATTTGAAAAACAAACATACCCCGAATATAAGCGTCGCAACTCGGCATATAACGATACGGTCTTGGAGAACGGAATGCTCCTGCGATGTTGCCTTCGCTCCCCGTTTTCCGCAATAGCCCCTCAATAGTAGAATCTCGCCAGACATACTCTTCGTCTCCCCTGGCGTCCGAAATTTTAGCCCGGACAGAGTTTGAATCATACCAATATCGACCCGATGAGGTTTGCTTCTGCTCCTTCTCGACCTTGGCAGCCCGATTAACTGTAGTCAATTCCACGCGACAACTACAGGTCCGGATCGATTCGCGAGACGCCTTATGCGCTTCTCGAACGAAATCCAATAATTCTTGTCCACTATCGGGCTGTGCCGCGACTGACGCCACGAACACGAAAATGGTTGACAGTGAAAAAGTAGATTGGAAAGAAAAATACACGTGGCTCTCTCTTTACTCTTACCGCAGAGTCTATTTATAAGCTCGCCCACGGCTGACATAGCCGTGGGCGAGCTTATAAATAGACTCTTAGCTGTCTATGCATGAGACCCGCATGAATCTAACCGGCAGTTCCCGGCATATGTAGACTACCCGGCATACGTAGACTATAAGGAGAGATAACAAATCCATGATGATTGTGATGCGGAAGAAACTGACGAATGCTTATTAGGGAGTGCATGTGCGATACATGATAATACACTGTTGAGTAAAATTCGCTTGACAGACGCCCGTGCAGCTGGTTGCTGGTATAAGTTGAGCGCATGCGCCCGAGCTAGAGATCACGCACAAAAGCAGAGCCGTATTGTCGGTGGAGAAATCGCAGGCCATACTCTGGCCCGGACAGCCACCCCCGAAACCGATCCCCGTCCCATTCAACGATGAACATTTAGTTGTAGTGCATGTGTTGTTTTGGTACGTTTGGGCGCCAGAATTGGAACTGAAAACACCGATGCCCGCGGCGATTAGACAGAGGACTGCCAGAGCGGCAAGGCGCGTTACGAAGCGATTGCACATGTTGAACTCTCCCGTTTGCCACGACTCCTCTGAGCGATCCGTTAGCGACCGTCGCTTACGGATTGTGTACGATCTTGTAGGGACTGACGATATCGCCTGATTCTCCCATTTCGTTGGACGATCAAGGAGGCGCACTACCCGTTTTGTGTAGCCCTGACGATCCGGAGGATGTCCTCGCTATCCGAGGAAGCGAAATGTCATCTACAATGAATAGTACCGGAACAGTGTCGAATCGGGACAGAATTATTTTTCGCGACCCATAAACCCTAATCAACAAGTCACTTATAGCATTTTGCTACATCCAGGGCTATCGCGGAGTAGACAATCGCTTCCGAAGTTCCTAGAATTAGAAGCGCGTGGCGCCTCTCTCCAGCATTTTCATTTGGGGCGTATCATGTCTGACGCGATTCATTTGCCTGGCCCTAGTCATGACCCCCTGGATGTTTTCCAGGTTCTCCTTCAACATGCGCGTGGCGGAAATGTCGAGGCGATCAACCGTCTCTACACCGAATTTGCCCCACTTTTACTGAGCGTTGTTCGCCGTCGTATGAATCAGCAGCTGAGAAAAGTTTTCGACTCCATCGATGTTACGCAGCTGATTTGGCTACAGTTTTTCTCTAATAATCTTCCCGAGATGCAGTTTTTGTCACCGGCCCACCTCATGGCGTTTTTCGAGGCTCTTGCTAAAAATCAGCTGGCGAAAGCGCGGCGCGATAATTTCGATACGAAATTACACACTATGGCGAGGGAAGTGTCGCTGGAAACGCTTAACGCGAACGAGAGTGCCTGCGTAGACAAGTACGCCAGGCCTGGCCAACACATTGAAGACGAGGAGGAGTTGGAACATTTCTTGAGGCACATGAACGCGCGTGAACGCTCCTTCGTGGAAGGGCTGTTGCTCGGAGAGCGACTGATGGTCCTTGCCCGCCGATTGCGAGTTTCCGTCAAAACCTTGCGCCGTATCGCCGAGAGGATACGACAGAACCGCGAGGACGACCGGAAAAAGGGACGGGCACAATTTTCAATGCTTGAGCCGGATGCGCCGAAACAGCGCAACGAGGGCAAGGGGACGCATCTCAAATAACACGAACGTTAACAGTTGTATTATTTGAGATGAGCCCCTTTTCGCTCACGGTTTTGAAACCACTCCTTAGCGCAGCGCCCTCCCCGCCAGCGCCTTGCCGTTCGTGTCCAGAATCTGGAAGTGATGGATCCCCGTCCCACGCTGGTCCGTGTACGTCCATACGATCTTCTTGTCGCGGGTCACTTCCGTCAGTTTCACCTCGCCGGCCTTGGCGTGATGGCTGGTGACGACCGTGTTGCCGTTGGGCAGTCGTTGCACGCCGCAGGCGTCGTTGAGCGGCTTGCCTGGCAGGTCGTCGTTGGTCAGCTGCCAGACCGTCTTGCCCGCCGCGTCCACCTCGATGACGAGGTTACCCAGCGTGCAGCCGATCAGCGTGTGGCCGTCGTCCAGGCGAATGGCGGTGAACGGCCAGTGCGGCGTCTTCGCCTCCCAGACGATCTTGCCTTCCGGCGTGTATTCGCGCACCACCTGGTCGAGCAGTTGCGGCACCAGGTAGTTGCCGTTCGCCAGCTTGCGGGCCATGCGCGTTTGCAGGTGATGGTCTTTCGTCTGGGCCGTCAGGGCCACCTCGACGACGATTTTGCCCTTGCGATCCACTTCCAACAGGCGCGGTTTGGCGCCCGCCTCGGTCAGCAGCACGTTGCCGTTGTCGAGCGCCTGCACGGTGTTGACTTCCGACTGCGTGCCTTTGAACTCGAACACCACCTTGTTTTCGCGCGTGACCTCGACGGCGGCGCCGCCGGGATAATCCTTCGATTTTCCCAGGGCCAGCAGGATGTTGCCGCTGGGCAGCACCCAGCCGTCGCGCGACCCCTGGGGATAGTGCCAGACCGTTTTACCATCGCCGTCAAGCAGGAACGTCTCACCGCCGGTGGCGAGGAAGGAGTGGGTAATCTTCTCTTTCGGCTCGTCGGCCCCTACTGAACGGACCCCAGTCATCAGAGTGAGGATGAACAATGAGAAGGTGAATGCCCAGCGGTGCATGGAGAGGCTCCTTGTCGGGATCGGTGGCTCGCTAGCCATCCTACGCGCGAATCGAGCGGTTGCCATGTTGCATTTTGCCGCTTGCGGCTTAGCGGGGGCCACCGCTAAGCCGCAAGCGGCAGTCCAGACCGACCCTTCCGGCTACAATGCGGCACATGGACGCCGCCTTCGCACAGGAGCTTGCCCTTTTCGGCCCCGAAGCCGTCTACCCGCCGCCTTCCCGCGCCGACGCGCACGCCTACTGCCGTCGTTTCGCCCTGTCCCATTACGAGAACTTCTCCGTCGCCTCGACGCTGTTGCCGCGTCGGCTGATCCGCCATTTCCACAACATCTACGCCTACTGCCGCTGGGCCGACGACCTCGCCGACGAGACCGGCGGCGGCGACCGCGCCCTGGACCTGCTGCGCTGGTGGCGCGCAGAGCTGAACCACTGCTACGAGGGGACGCCGCGCCACCCGGTCATGGTCGCCCTGCGCGAGACGGTGCGCCGGTACGACATCCCGCGCGAGCCGTTTCTCGATCTCCTCGTCGCCTTTGAACAGGACCAGCGCGTGCAGCGTTACGACACCTTCGCGCAGCTGCTCGGCTACTGCCGCAACTCCGCCAACCCGGTCGGCCGACTGGTGCTGTACCTGTGCGAGTCGTTCGATGAGGAGCGAGCCGCCCTGTCCGATCACGTTTGTACGGCGTTGCAGCTCACGAACTTCTGGCAGGACGTAGCCCGCGATTTCGCCATCGGCCGCGTCTACCTGCCCGCGGAAGACCGCCGCCGCTTCGGCTATGGAGACGAAGACCTCGAAGCGCAGTGCTTCACGCCAGCTTTCGTCGAGATGCTGCGCTTCGAGGTGGATCGGACGCGCGGCCTGTTCCAGCGCGGGCTGCCGCTGGTAGAGCGGATGCCCGGCATCCTGAAGGTGGACATCGACCTTTTCCTTCGCGGCGGCCTGGCGATCCTCCGCAAGATCGAGGAGATCGGCTACGACGTCTGGGCGCGCCGGCCGGTGCTGACGAAAGGGGAGAAGGCGTCGCTGTTGCTCGGAACCCTGTGGCGCGGTCTGGTCGCACCCCGCCTGCGCGGACTAACATGATGCGCAGTCCACTTTGTACCGACCAACCGAAAGGGAGCCATCCGATGGCGACGCTCGCGCAGATGATCGAGGAATACCTGGCCGGTCCCGCGGCCGTCCGCAAGGCTGTCGCCGGGATGAGCGCGGAACAAGTGCGCGCCCGGCCGGTCGCGGGTAAGTGGAGCGCGCTCGAAGTCGTCTGCCACCTCGCCGACTTCGATCCGATCATGGCCGACCGCATGAAGCGCATCATCGCCGAGGACCGGCCGCTGCTGATCGGCGCCGACGAAAACCGCTTCGCCGCCGCACTGGCCTACCACGATCGCGACCTGGAAGAAGAGCTGACGATCCTCGACAAGACGCGTTCGCAACTGGGACGTATCTTGCGCACGCTGGCCGCGGACGCGCTGCAGCGCGTCGGCATTCACAATGAACGCGGCCCTCTCACCCTGGAACAGCTGCTAGCCGGGGCGAGCACGCACATTTTGCATCATCTCGGATTCGTGAAAGAGAAGCGCAGAGTACTGGGGCTGCCCGCGTGATTGCGCCGCTGGCGGCTTAGCGGCCGGATCGAGGAGTGTTTTTTCATGTCGACCGCGGTGCTGGGCCTCGACGTCGGCGGCGCTAATCTGAAGGCCGTCCACACCGACGGGACGGCGCGAACGCTGCCCTTCGCCCTGTGGAAGCGATCCGCCGAACTTCCCACCGCCCTCGTCGGGCTGATTCACTCCATGCCGCGCGCCGATCGGTTCGCCGTCACCATGACGGGCGAACTGTGCGATTGTTATGCGTCAAAGCGCGAGGGCGTCGCCGCCATTCTCGACGCCGTCGCCCAGGCGGCCGACGGCGTTCCTGTGCGCGTCTGGCGCACCGACGGACAGTTCGTGGACCCAATCGCCGCGAAGGAAGGCCATCTCCTCACCGCCTCGGCGAACTGGCACGCCCTCGCGACCTGGGCGGGGAAGCTGGCGCCCGAAGGGCCGGCGATACTCGTGGACATCGGTTCGACCACGACCGACGTCATCCCGCTCTTCAACGGCAAACCAGTCCCCAAGGGCAAGACCGACCCCGAGCGGCTGCGCAGCGCCGAGCTGGTCTACTTCGGCGTTCGCCGCACGCCGCTGATGATGTACATGCGCGGCGACGGGGCGGCCGAACGGTTCGCGACGACGCTCGACCTGTTCTTGCTGCTCGGCTGGAACGAGGACGATCTGAACGATTGCGACACCGCCGATGGCCGACCGGCGACGCGCGCCTGCGCCGAAGCCCGCCTCGCCCGGATGCTCTGCGCCGACCTCGAAACCTGCACGGAACGTGAGCGCAAGGAATGGATGAACATTCTGCTGCTGCGTGTCGTCACCGATCTGAGCTATGCCGTCATCGCCGTGGCGCGGCGGTTGCCGGCGCCGCCGCAGACCGTGATCGTGGCCGGCTCTGGCGAGAAGCTGGCGCGCAAAGTGGTCGAGTTCCAGTCCGAGTTTCCAGTTTGCAAGGGTGTGGCATTATCCGGCCTCCTCGGTCCGGAGCGGTCGGCGGCGGCGTGCGCGCACGCCGTGGCCACACTACTGGCAGTGCAAGAGAACTGACCCGATGACCAATCTTGTCGTGGTCAAGGTTGGCGGCAGCCTCTTCGATCTGCCCGACCTCGGCTCACGTCTGCGCCGCTGGCTCGACACCGACGAGCGCGTGCGGCCGCCAACCCCGATCTTAATAGTCCCCGGCGGCGGCCCAACGACGGACGTGATCCGCCAGTTCGATCGGCTTCACGGACTCGGCGACGAAACCGCTCACTGGCTTGCGTTGCGTGCGTTGAGTCTCAACGCCCACTTCCTCGCACTTCTGCTGCCCGCCGCCGTCGTCTCGGCAGCGCAGCCGAGCGGCCCGCGCTTGCAGATTCTCGACGCCTTCGCGTTCATGCAAGCCGACGAGGAGCGGAACGGGACGTCAATTCCGCACACCTGGGCCGCGACCAGCGATACCGTCGCGGCGCGCGTCGCGGTTGCAACAAAGGCGTGCCGGTTGATTTTGCTCAAGTCGGTGACCATCCCGCCAAACGAGAGCGGCTGGGATGAGGTCGCACGGAAGGGTATCGTCGATCCGGTCTTCACCTCGATGCTGCACCAGGCGCCCTCTCTCGAAGTCAGCGCCGTCAACCTTCGACAGTGGAAGTTCCTTTACGAGCCGCGACCGTCAGGGAGCGTTGGGGCTAACGCTCCCTG
>JBBQPD010000010.1:0-21516 GCA_038331535.1 Gemmatales bacterium
AAGAAGCTCCAGGAGAAGCACAAGGGCGACCGCCAGGCTATCGGTGTGGCGACGATGGAACTGTACCGCAAGCACGGCGTCAACCCGTTCGGCACGTGCTGGTTCATCCTGTTGCAGATGCCGATTTTCATGGGGCTGTACTTCGCCCTTCAGGAGAGCATTTACTTCCGCCTCGCTCCCGCCTGGCCGTCGTGGATCGCGAACCTGGCAGCGCCCGACATGCTGTACCGCTGGGGCGAGGGCATCCCCTGGCTGAGCCGGCCGCAAGACTACGGCGGCTTCCTCTACCTCGGACCGTATTGGAATCTGCTGCCGCTCATCGCGGTGACGCTGATGATCTTCCAGCAGAAGAAGATGACGCCGCCGCCGCAGGACGAGCAGCAGGAGATGCAGCAGAAGGTCATGAAATACATGATGGTCTTCTTCGGCCTGCTGTTCTACAAGGTGGCCGCGGGTTTGTGCCTCTACTTCATCGCCAGCAGCATCTGGGGCTTCGCCGAGCGGAAGCTGTTGCCGAAGAAAAAGCTCCGCGTTGTAACGTCCGATGAGGCGCTGCAGCAGGTGCTCGTTCCCGCGGGCGGACCGGTGGGCAATGCGACTGTCACGACGGCAGGCATCGCGAGCGGTCGCGGCCGCAAGCAGGGGCGCGTGAAGAAAAACTCCGACAGCGACAGAATGCCGGAAGAAATCGGCAATGGTTCGGCCTGGTCGCGCTTTCGCCAGCGCGTTCGCGACTGGTGGGATGAAGTCCAGAAGAAGGCGGACAAGAAGTAAGAAAGCGATGAAGGTGGCACAGGCGTCTCGCCTGGATCGAGAACGCACAGGCGAGACGCCTGTGCCACCTTCATTTTCGAGGGTCCGTGCCATGCGTGCGTTACTGATCGTCGCGCTGAGCGCCGCCCTGTTCTCTGCACTGCCGGTGCTGGCCGAGAGCAAGCCGACGGGCTATCGCATCGAATTCGACAAGTCGTCGCAGAAAGTCGAATCCTTCGACACCAAAGATAAAAAGGGCATTTACGTCACCGTTCGCTTCCGCCTCTTCGTCGAGGACGGCGTCACCCCCTTGCCCACGGATGAGATCGTCGTCCAGGAAGAGGGCAAGGAAGTGTGGCGGCAGCAGGTCACCAAGGTCTTGCAGCAGGAATTGACGACGGTGCTCGCTCTCGACGTGAGCGCCAGCATGGGGTTCAACAACAAGATCGGCGAGGCCAAGAACGCGGCCGGCGTCTTTCTCGACATGCTCGGCAAACGGGCGGACATCGGCCTGATCCTCTTCGATCATCAAGTGCCGGTAGACGATCCGACTCGCTTCCGTAACCCAAGCGGCAATCACGTCGGCAACGAGAAGCAGGCCGAGGTCATTCGCAAGCTGGTCGAGCAGGCGAAGCCGTTGGGCGGTTCCGCCTACCGCGACGCCGCCGCCAAGGCCATCGACATGCTGGCGAAAGTCCAGGGCAAGAAGGCCGTCGTTCTCATGACCGACGGCGTGGACGTCAACAGCCATATTCCACTCGGCGAAGTGATCAAGCGGGCCTCAACGATCGACGTGCCGGTGTACACGGTAAGCATCGGCTCGCCGGGCCTGAACGCGGTGCTGGTGCTGGACCAGAGCGGCAGCATGTCGGCCCCGGCCAACGATACCGACCAGAAGCCGAAGATCGTGGCCCTGCACGAAGCCGGCACGAAGTTCGTCGAGGCGATGCGGCCCGGCGCGCGGGCGACCTTGCTGCCGTTCAGCACCGAGGTCTCGACGCCGGAGCCGTTCACCACCGACAAGACGAAGCTCATCCGCCAGATACGCGAGTTGCAGCCCAAGGACGGCACCAGTCTGTACGACGGTGTGATGGCCGGCATCGAGACGCTGGTCGCGGCCAATTTCACGGAAGGCAGCAAGGTCGTGGTGGCCCTGACGGACGGCAAGGACGAATCTCCCGGCAGTCGTTATTCCGATCTGGCCGTCATCGAGCGAGCCAAGGAGACCGGCGTCAAGTTGTACATGCTCGGCCTCGGCCGCAAGAAAGAGATTAACGAGAAGGTCATGATCAACATGGCCCGCCAAACGGGCGGCGAGTACTTCCACGTCACCAGTGCCGAGGAGTTGGTCCGCACCTTCGAGAAGTTGTCGCGCGACCTGGGCGATTTCGAGGCGCTGAAGCAACTGGCCGAAAAGACGGGCGGCAAGTATCACCATGTCAGCGACGTCTCGAAGTTGAAGTTCGTCTTCGAGCAGGTGGCCGCCGATGTGGAGCGCGACCGCCTCGCCGAGTTCAAGAGCGTGCGCAACGTGAATGACGGCACGGCACGGAAGATCGAGATTTATGTCGAGGATAACACAGGCAAGCGCGTGAGCAAGGCCGTGTTGCGCGACGGCGACAAGACGGAAGAAGTCAGCGGGCTGACCTACAACGTGCGCGGCCTGGTGGTGCCGGAACAGAGTGCGCTGATGTACCTGGTGTTGTTGGGCTGCGTCATTGGCTGCCTGGCGCTGCCGCCGGGGCTGCGTGCCCTGATGGGCAAGGGCCGATAGTGCCGAAAGTCGCCGCTTGCGGCTTAGCGGTCGCGGTCGCTAAGCCGCAAGCGGCGAGAACACCCCCATGAACCCACACTCGACGCCCGATCTCCGCGATACGATCGTGGCTCTGTCTTCCGCCCCAGGCCCAGGTGCTCGCGCCGTCGTTCGCCTCAGCGGCCCCCAATCCACCGCTATCGTCACCCCGATTTGGTCTGGCGCTGACCTCCTTCCGCCGCGCCGTGTCCTCCTCGCCGGCACGTTATCTCTCGCCGGGATTCACGGTTCTCTTCCCGCGGACGTGTACGTCTGCCCGGCACCCAAGACCTACACCGGCCAGGAGATCGTCGAACTCCACACGCTCTCCTGTCCTCCGCTCCTTGAAGTTTTGGTGACACAATTACTGTACGCTGGGGCGCGCGCGGCTCGGCCGGGCGAGTTCACGATGCGGGCATTCCTCGCCGGCAAGCTCGACCTGACCCGTGCCGAGGCGGTGCTCGGCGTCATCGAAGCGGGCGGGCGCGACGAATTACAACAGGCGCTGGCCCAGTTCGCCGGCGACGTCGGCCGGCCGATGCAAGCGCTGCGCGACGACCTGCTCAACCTCCTCGCCGACGTGGAGGCCGCCCTCGACTTCGCCGACGAGGACGTGCGTTTTGTCGAGCAGGAAGAAACACTGCATCGCCTCGCCGCGGGAATGGCCCAGGTGACGCTGGTGAAGCGGCAGCTCGAACAGCGAGCCACCGCGGAGCGTCTATTCCGCGCCGTCCTGATCGGTCGGCCGAACGCGGGCAAGAGCAGCCTGTTCAACGCCCTGACCGGGGCGACGGCGCTCGTTAGTCCCGAACCGGGCACGACACGCGACTATCTCCTGCGCCGGCTCAACCTCGGCGACGGCGTTGAAATCGAGCTGGTGGACACCGCCGGCTTGCGACTCTCGTCGGATGCCATCGAGGGACAGGCGCAGACGCTGGCCCGCGAAGAGACGGGCAAGGCCGACCTGGTGCTGTTATGTCTCGAATCGGGAGTGGCGCCGACGACGGAGGAGATTGCAGCCCTGCGGCAGACGGAACCGGCGGTGATCGGGGTTGCGACGAAATGCGACCTCCTTCCTGCCTCACCGGTTTGGATCGCCACGAGCGCAACGACCAGGACCGGCCTCGACGCGCTGAGAGCGCTTCTTGCCGAGTGCGTCCGTTCCCGCACTCAACCGGCGTTGGCTCCAAGCCTGAGCCGCTGCCGGCATCACGTGGACATCTGCCTCGACCGATTGCGGCGAGCGCACAACCTGGTTTTGTTCGAGGAACCGCCGGAACTGCTGGCCCTGGAGCTGCGCGAGGCGCTGGAGCAGCTCGGCGAGATGGTCGGCGCGGTCTACACCGATGATTTGCTCGATCGCATTTTTAGTCGGTTCTGCATCGGGAAGTGAAGCATGAGGCGCGGTATAATGCTGCTGTCTGTCATAGTCCTTCCTTTTTCGGAGGTTCGTGATGAGCGACATGGTGACGCAAACGATTTTCGAGGTCAAGATTCCGCCTCCTGAGAAGAGCAAGGGTGAACGCGAATACGAGGCATTCCTCCGCCTGCTGCCAGAGCTGCTTCTGACTCACAAAGGACTGCACGTCGCCATCCACGATGGTAAGGTGGTGGACACGGACACCGACGATATCGCCCTTATCAAGCGCGTTCATACTCGCGTCGGCTACGTTCCGATTCACGTCGGAGAGGTGACCGATCAACCTCGTGTGATTCGCATCCCGCGCTATCGCGAATACGAACGAGGGACCACCGCCAAGCCGCAAGCGGCGCTCTCGTCCATCTTGACGCCCTCGTCCGAAAACATCTAGGATGAGCCGGGCACACACACGGACGGCCCAAGCCCGACTTCAAGGAGACGAACGCCTATGTCGTATCAGCACACCTTCACACGGCACAAGACCCGCGAGGTCCGCGTTGGCAATCTCGTGGTCGGCGGCGACAACCCCATCTGGGTGCAGTCGATGACCACGCCCGATACGCACTTCATCGAGGAAACGGTCGCCGAGATTCATCGTCTCGAAGAAGCCGGCTGTGAGATGGTGCGCGTCACCGTGCCGAAGGCGGAGGACGCAGGAGCGCTGAGCGAGATCAAGAAACGCATCAAACTGCCGCTGATCTGCGACATTCACTTCGACTACAAGATGGCCCTGTCCGCTCTCGATCATCCGGTGGACAAGATTCGCATCAACCCCGGCAACATCGGCGGCATGGACCGCTTCCGGCAGGTGCTGCGCAAGGCCAAGGCCAAGGGCATCCCGATGCGCATCGGCGTCAACGCCGGTAGCCTCGAACGCGAATTCGCCATGAAGTACGGCTTCCCCTGCCCGCCCGCAATGGTGGATAGCGCTCTGCGCTACATCGAAATCGCCGAGTCGGAAGGGTATCACGACCTCATCATTTCGCTCAAGTCGAGCGACGTCATTACTGCGGTCGAGGCGTATCGGCTGTACGCGAAACAGGCGAATTATCCGACGCATATCGGCATCACCGAGGCCGGCAAAGCGCCCTACGCGGTCACCAAGTCGGCGTGTGGCCTGGCGCCGATCCTGCTCGACGGCATCGGCGATACGATCCGCATCAGCCTACTCGGAGACCCTGTCCCCGAAATTGCGGCGGCATTCGACATTCTCCAGGCGACGCAACGGCGCGTGCGCCGGCCGGAGCTGATCTCCTGCCCCACCTGCGGTCGATTGGAGATCGACCTGGAAGGAATCATCGCCCAGATGGAGAAGCGGCTTGCCGGCCGCACGACGCCGGTCAAGGTGAGCATCCTCGGCTGCGTGGTCAATGGCCCTGGTGAGGCGCGCGAGGCGGATCTCGGCATCGCGGCCGGCAAGGGCAAGGGCGTTATCTTCAAGCGCGGCGAAATCATCCGCCACGTCCTGGAGAGCGAAATGGTCGATGCGTTGATCGAGGAGATCGACAAGTGGGAGATCGAGGAGCGCGCCGGCGGCAGCCTGCTGGCCGAGAAGCGCGTCGAAGCGGGCGGCAAGATGCGCCTACCGGTGTTGAGCTAACGCGCCCGCTTGCGGCTTCGCGGCGCGCGACCGCTAAGCCGCAAGCGGCAAACGGAGGCACCACCGTAGCGACGGGAGCGGTCGGCGCGATAGAATTGACGGTGACGAACGATTCCCAGACGTCGCACCACGGGCCTTACCGATCATGTCGATCACGTTCCAGTGCCCCAATCCGGAATGCAAGCGGCGCATGACCGTCAAGGACGAGTTGGCGGGCAAGAAAGGCGTCTGCACCGGCTGCAAGCAGCGTATCGTCGTCCCGTCCGCCAACGGCGTGGCAGCAGTCGCACCCACTCCTGTCGCGCAAGTAGCCCCTCCCGTCTCGGCGCCCCCTCCGAAGCCACCGCAACCAGCTGTCCCACCGGCAGCGAAGGCGAGTCCCGCTGGCCCGAAGCCCGTTCAGCCCCGCACTGCTCCGACGGCGCCGAAGATCGACCGTCCAGCCACGGCCAAAGCGCCTCCCGCTCCCGCGGTCGACAAACCAACGCCACTGCCTTCCACGAACGGACAAGAGTCGCCTCCTGCCATCTCGGAGACGCCTCCCTCGGCCGACGTGGATGCGGAAGCGGCCGCGTACCTTGCGGACGAGCCGAAGAAGAAAGAGGACGCGCCGACCTCTATCAAGTTCAACTGCGAGTTCTGCGACACGCCGATGGAAGTCGGCCTGGACATGGCCAATAAGCGCACGCAGTGTCCCGAATGCCGCCGCCTCGTCAAGGTGCCCGACCTCGCCAAGCCGGTGAAGAAAGACTGGCTCAAGAACGCCCAGCCCGAAGCCGCTCCCGAGGGTGCGACCGGTACGGGCAAGGGCGCGACGATGGTCAGCGAGGAGGCGCTGGAAGCAGCCGGCGCCATCCCCGACGAACCGCGGACGCGCCGGGAGAAAGTGTTCCGCGGCGTCGGCGTCGCCTGCGCGGTTCTGCTGCTCGGCTGGGGCGTCTGGGGAGTCATCTTCTGGTGGGGCGCACGCAAGGAAACGGCGCTTTACAACGCGGTCGTTGAGTATGCCAAATCGCCTGCCGCCGAGAAGGCGGTGGGCGAGGAAGGCGTCGCCGCGCTGCACCTCGCCGTGGGGGATTACCACCGCCTAATGAACCGCGAAGGCAGTGCGGACAAGGCGCGCAACGAGTTCCAGCAGGCGCTCGCCCATCTCGGCGCGGCGAAGCCGACGTCGCCTGAGCGCGACGCCGTGCTGGCAGACCTCGCTCTGGCCCTGGTCGAACTCGGCGGCAACGAGCAAGAGGTCGAGAAGGGACTCCGCCTGAAGTGGGACAAGATCCATGCGCAACTGCGCGGGACGCTGGCCGGTATCAACGACGAAGAGGCGCGCCTGGTGGCGCTGCGTGCCGTGAGTCGCCGGCTGATCGAACGCGATCAGGCGCAGCAGGCGCTCGACCTGGCCGCCCAGGCGTTCGCGACCGGCAAGCAGATACCAAACACGGAGGCCATCGCCGCCATCGGCCTGGAGCTATTTAGCGCCGGCAAGAAGAAGCTGGCCGAGTCGGCCGCCGACAAGGCGCTCAAGGCCGAACTCCCGATCGCGATTCCTCCGCCGCCCCCACCTGATGGCGAGGGTCCGCGCGTGCTGCCTCCCCCGCCGGTGAATCGCCCTGAGCCGGCCATCACCCCTTCTGTCGCGGCGCTGAGTATGTTGCTGGGCCGCAAGACCGAAGGGTTCCCCCCGCCCGATCCATTGATCCAAAGCATGGGCGAGGCGGAGGCATTCGCGCGCAAGGGCGATATGACGAGTGCCCGGCAAAGGCTCGGGATATTGCAGGACGAAAACATGCTGCGTGCCAGGATTGCCCTGGCCGCAACGAATCCGGAAAGCAAGGACGAAGCCGAATTGGCGCTGAAGTTCGCCGAGACGAGGTACAAGGAAGCTCCCGATCCCAAAGTATCCTGGCTCCTCTTACGCTTGATCGACCTGGGTGCAAGGGCCGGCGTCGCGGAGGACCGGCTTCAAGCCGTCGCCAAGGTCATTGCCGGCGACGAGGGTGTCAATAGCTTGCGCGGCCGGGGACAACTCCTCGCCTTCCGCGCGAAACTCTCCCGCTCGAAAGACGCGGGCGACGAGTCGGCGATTGATGCGATCGAAAAGCAAAGCCTGTCAAAGCTGCTGGCAAAGCAGGTGCTGGCCCGGCATAACACGCGCCGCGACAGCGGCTTCGCCAAGACGGTGCAGTCGTGGAGCGACCCCGACAAGGCGTTTGGCGCCGCGGGGGCGTTGCTGGGGCTGCGTAGTGGCGATGATGAGAAAAAGAAATGACGGGCTTGCTTGCCGCTTGCGGCTTAGCGGTTCTGCGCCGCTAAGCCGCAAGCGGCAATCGGAGATGCTACCGCCCTCCGAATGCGTTTGACAACCTTCATCGCCCCCTTCATACTGACAGGATACCGCCGCCCTTTGTCGGCCTTTCTAACACGATTCTCTCCCCTCTCGCAACCGTGGGGCTTGCTGCCATGAAGCGTCGCATTCTCGTTCTGGCGTCTCTCGCCCTTCTCAATCTCTCCGGTCGGTCGGCGGCACAGGAACCGGCCTACGTCGATGACCTGCGCTTCGTCAACGAGCTGCGTCAGCGCGGCGATACCGACCTAGCCCTCGATCTACTCAATCGCCTGGCGAAGAACGCCTCGCCGCAATTGCTTAACGAACTGCCATTCGAAATGGCCCTGTGCCGCAAGGCCGAGGCAGCCAACGAGACCGACAGCGGTAAACGGCTCAAGCTCTACGAACAGGCCCGCGCCGAGCTGGTGAAGTTTCGCGATAGCAATCCCAACCACCCGCGCCTGGCCGACACGAAGATCGACATCACCGACATCACGGTGCAAGAAGGTAAGACGCAGATGAGCCAGGCCATGGCCCGCGAAGGCGTCGCGGCGCAATCGGCTGGTTTGGAGGAGGCACGCAAGAAGTTTGAGGCAGCCGCAGTCGAGCTCAAGGCGATCAACACCGAGTTGGAGGCCAGGCTCGCGCCACTCCAGGATCCCAAGACGCCCGTGGAAAGAGCGACGCGAGCCAAGCTCGAAAAGACGCGCATCCGCGCCGAATTCAGCGTCGCCTTGAACCTCTTCGATATCGCCCAGACGTATCACGGCAAACATTCCAAGGCCGAAGTGTTGATCGAACGCGGCAACCGAATGGAGACGGCCAAAAAAGCCCTGCAGAAAGTCGCCGGCAATGACGACTCGATCAGCGAAGTCTGGCAGGCCCGCGCCTGGCTGGGCCGTTGCGAGCATGAACTCGGCAAGCCGAAGACCGCGCGCGAGCAGTTCGCCCCCATCATCGAATCGCGCAGCGCTGCCGCCGCCGACGGCGCCCGGCTAGCCCGTTACTTCCGCTTATTGGCCATGCAGGAACAGCTACAGAGTGGTCAGGCCGAGAAGACCGACGATGTCAACACGCTGATCGATGGCGGGCGGCGCTGGGTCCGCGACTACCCGCGCTCGCTGACCACGCCGGAGGGAAACGGCATGCGTTTCCTCCTCGCCGAATCGCTGCTCGCCGCCGCTGCCGGGGAAAAGACGCCGGCGGCCCAGAAGAAGGAATATAGCGAAGAAGCCCGCAAACTGCTGGACGCCCTTGCCGATGCGGAGAACGAGTACACCGACCGCGCTCGCGACTTGCAAATTCGCCTCATCGTCTCCCAGGGAGGGACCACGAAGGACGTGAGCAAGCTCGAAACCTTCGACCAGTGCTACATCCGCGCCCAGTACGAAATCATGGAAATGTCGGAGGATGCGAAGAAACTCAAGGGTACGGAGTTGGAGGCGAAGCGGGCCGAGCGCGTCAAGACGTTACTGGCCGCCCTGGATCGCGGCCTCAAGATGCCCGACGCTCCGAAGGGTGGCACCAAAGTGAACAACGCCAGGGCGATGATCGCCTACTGGTATCTCAACTCCGGCAAATTCGTCGATGCCTATCGCGCCGGCGAGAAGTTCGTCAAGGACGATCCCCGTTCCAGTCAGGCCGCCTTGGCCGCCGCCTACGCCCTGCAAGCCTACGGCGCCTCGATCGCGACGCGCGAAAACGTGATCAAGAATGCCCGCGCGGGTGAGTTCGCCGACGACCAGGGCAAGAAGATCACCGAGGCAGAATACGTTGCTTTGTTGGAAAAAGAGCGGACGCAGATGCTCGATTTCGCCGCCTATTGCGAGAAGATCTGGGCGAAGGAGTTGGCCGGCAACCTCGCCCGCCACCAGATCGGCATGATGCTCATGCGCAACGGCAAGATTGCCGAGTGCATCAAGGTTCTGGGTTCGATCACCCCAGAATATCCGTCGTACACGGCTATTCAGTCTCAGATCGCCGACGTGTCGCTCAAGGCCGACGCCGACAAGGTCGAGCCGATCGCCATTGAGGCGCGGGGCGAGAAAGCGCCGGTGCCGTGGCGTGAGCGCGGCCAGGCCGCGCTGCGCGGCGTCGCCGAACCGACCGGTCCCGACACCGACCAGAACCTGCGCTATTACCAGGCCAGGATTCGGCTCGGCAACGAGCTTTACCGAGACCGCAAATTCGCCGAGATGGAAGCCATCGTCGCCCCGCTGCTCCCGAAAGTGACGGCGACGACGTTCCACGCCACGGAGAAGACGAACGGCGAAATCCGCGAGTATTTCCGGACACAATTGACCAAGGTGCGGTTGTACGCCAAGGTTGGCGAGGCCGACGTGTCGTTCAAGGCCAACGACTACAAAAAGGTCTCCGACCTGGCCGACCCGGTACTGAAAGACCTCAAGGCCGATGCCATACCCCAAATCAAGGCCGACCCGCAAATCGGGCAGTTGTTGCAAGCACTCATGGTCATGGCCTTGCAGGCGAACGTCCAACTCGGCGACCTGGACAAGGTCAAGCAAGTCGTAGAGGTGTTCGGGAAAGCGATGGGCGAGGACCAGGGCGCAACCGCCGTTCCCGAAGTCTTGCGGAGGCTGGTGCCGATCATCCGCACGCAGGTGCGCAACCTCAAGGAAAAGGGCGACACCATGGGTCTGGGACGGGCCACCACGGCGTTTACGGCCATTCTGGATGACCTGAAGAAACAGCAGAAGCAACAGCCGACACCGGCCGAGTTTCTACTCGTCCTGGCGCAGTGCTATGGCAGCATGGATCAGACCGAAAAAGCGATCGAAGTGCTGGAAGCGATCGCCAAGCCCAAAGACGACGACCTTGAAGGGCAGAAGATTTACCAGGCCAGTCGTCTCACGTATCTCCGGCAATTGCGACAGCGTGCGCTCAACGAGCCGGCGAAGAAAGAGGAGATTTTCAAGAAGTCTACCGCGCTGCTCAACGAATGGATGGGCACGAAGGAGAAACCGGGCTGGGCCGCCAAAATCATCGACGCCCACAAGGAACGGCTCTATCTCAGCGAGATGGACGACGACACCGGCGGCGGCTTCAACAAGGCGCAAGCACTGGTCAAGACGCTCTCGGCCAAGATCACGGACCCCAACGACCAGGTGGCCAAGGGCCATTACCTGGAATGCTACTACTACATGGTCTACTTCCTCTACATGAACGGTAAGAAGGCCGGCATGGCAGGCAATGGTCCCGATCCGCGCAAGACCGCCGAGGCGGCGAGTCGGATTGTCTCCCTCGAAGAGCAGTACAAGGACTTTGGGAACGAAGAGATAAAGCTGAAGTTCACCAAGCTGCTCGACGCTGAACCACCGCTGAAAGCGCAGTACGAGAAGTTGAGGAAGAAGTAATCCGAGAGTTTCAAATAGCCCCGGCTTGCCGGGGGAAAAGCCTGGACTCCTCCCGGAGCGACACCCATGAAGCGATTCCTTTCCGCGACGTTGCTGCTGCTCGCGTTTTACCACGTCGCCGACCGTCCCGTCTCGGCGCAGGAACTGGTTTACTACATCGTGCCGGAGACGCGCAAAGAGGCAAAAGACGCTCTGAGGGGCAAGATCAAATCGGAGACGCCCGGCGGCGTGACGATCGCCGTCGGCAAGAACGACCAGACGATCCCGGCGCTCGACATCGTGCAAATCGGCTACACGACGACGAAGTATGCTCCTAACGAGTTCCGCCGCCCGTACGGCCACGTCATCAGTGCCCTGGGCAGCGATCCGAAGAGCAAGGCCAAGGAACGCCGGGATCTATTCGCCAAGGCGCTGGACGGCTTCAACGAAATGCTCCCGATGCTGGGCGACAACCCCTCCGCGGCGCGGTACGTTCAATACCGTATCGCCGACGTCCAGCACC
This sequence comes from Gemmatales bacterium, assembly GCA_038331535.1. Taxonomy (GTDB): domain Bacteria; phylum Planctomycetota; class Planctomycetia; order Gemmatales; family Gemmataceae; genus JBBQPD01. Next base: position 11,768 of record JBBQPD010000010.1, read on the forward strand.
TGATGGCCGTGGACGATCCCTCGCTACGGCCCAAGGCACTCAAGGCGCTGGAGGATTACACGTCAGCCAACCCGGGAGGCTGGGAGATCGTGCCGGCCCTGAAGACGCTGGCGCGCATGTGCGAGGAAGACAACGACCTCCCCAAGGCGATGTCGGCCCTGGAACGGCTGGCGGACCTGCCCGACGCGCCGAAGGATCTCAAGCGCGAAGGCAATGTCGCCGTGTCGCAGATGCTCATGCGGGCCAAGGATTACTCCGCCGCCGAGAAACGCCTCGTCGCGCTCCTCGACACCCTGCCGCCGGGCGACCCGCAGCGCGCGGCGACGCAGGTTTATCTCGTGCAGTCCCAGGTGGCTCAAAAGAAAACGGACGGGGCCGAGAAACAACTGAAGGATGCGATCGCGGGCACCGGCGAACCCCTGCTGCGCGGCATCGCGTACAACGTGCTGGGCGATTACTACCGCGAGAAGGGACAGACAGAGGAGGCGTTCTGGGCCTACCTGCGCGTCGATGCCATGTACAACCTCGACGCCAACGAACACGCCAAGTCGCTGTACTACCTGGCGCAACTATTCAAGGACAAGAAGTTCGGCGACCGCACCGGCGACCCGGTGCGCTCTAAGAATTACCGCGACCGACTGATGGACAAGCGCTTTGCGGAGTCGGACTATCAGAAACTGGCGGAAAAACTGCCGTGAAACAGTGTCTCTACCTCGCCGGGAACCGGTTTGCTTTCTAGAATCAGGTGGAGACGGGGCCGTAGCTCAACTGGGAGAGCGCGTCGTTCGCAATGACGAGGTTAGGGGTTCGATCCCCCTCGGCTCCACTTATTCTCAACCTCCGAATCGTCGGAGGTTGTTTTTTTAATAGACTTGCGCATTTCGAGCGCCGCACTTTCCCAAGTCATGTGCTCATATCCTCCGATTATCACCTCCGATTAAGATTGCTTTACCTCCGAATGCTTGGGACCGCCTCACCTGCCGCGTGCGTAAAGATATGCCGGCGTTCCGTGGACTATCTTTCAATAAGCTGCGAAAAACTGCGACGAACGCGATCCGCGACCTGGCGAACGGCGAAATCGCGGGTGTCTTCGGTAGCCGTGGTCGTCCCGTGACTTCCGACCGTGAGAGCGAGTGGAATGCCCCCCGTCCCTCACCGATCCGTCGCACGCAACCGATCCGAGAAAACGCCCAGCAACTCCCCCCGCTCCACACCATGACACTCCACGCACTGATTCGCCGCACGAATCGCTCCCAGGACAAACACGGTCTCACCCACCCGCCCACTCACGAGGTCTTCACCTTTAACCAGGTCACTCAACCGGCTCGATTCAAAATCGTTCAGCTCTCTTGTCTTCGCCGTGCGCAACTCGTCCATGCGCGGCAGGTTGTCCGACACGTAGACGCGCGGCTCAGGATGCTTGAGCAGGCTCACCAGTTCGACGCGCTGGACCTGCCACGTTCCGAGATTGTCCGGGCCGCCCTCGTCCTTGCCGGGCAGGGCGCGGAAATGATGCTCCGGAAAGCCGACCGCCTGACGACCGGTGACGTAGCCGAAGCCTGGAGCGTTCACAAAGCTCAGAAGACTCTGCTCGTGGAGGAGGTGCATACCTTTTGAGCGTGACGCCTCGATTGGCGCCGGGCGGGCATCGACGGGGAATGCTGAGCGGCTTTCCGGCGGAATCGGCGAGGGATCATCAGGCGGTGATGGTTGACGGATGGATTCGATGGGTGGCAGTTTGACATATTCGCCTCCCGAATTGAGTCGCCCCACTCCGAAGCCCGGACTATCGACAAACTGTTGAACCGTTTCCTCGTGCAATCGTTTCAGGGCGAGCGGCCGGTTCCCATTCTGCCAGTTTGACTGCTCGGTCTTGATTTGGCTTTCCAGCGTCATAACGGTTTCGGAGTTCGGTCGGAGAATGTGACGCTCAATACTCTTGGGGTCGCGGCCAGCTTCCTCGTATACAAGGCGGTCCGCCAGCGAAACGGCAGAGTAGTGGTTTCTTAAGTCGTGAATGATCAAGAGACTGTGAATGCCGAAGCCTCCATAGCAGAGGACGGTGATGGCGAGTGAGGCCTTCAGGAATGCCGACGGCCGCGATTTGCAGGCAGCGAGGATCAGACCAGTCATGACCAGCAGAGCCGCGTTCAAGAGGTACGCGGGCGAAAAGAACATGAGGCCGATGGAGGCGAAACCGCCGAGAACGGCGACTCCGGCAGCGGCCCAGGCGCCGCCCGAAGATCGAGCGGTGAGGTTTGTGATGCCGAGCAGAACGGCGGACAGGATTAACGAGCCGATGAGCATGGCAGTACCCCGTCGAGGAGCCGGCGAGACGGATGATCGAGAGATGACCCTGTCATCTTCGCACTCGATGGTTGAGCCTGCAAGTAGCAATTCCTTCGCACACGCCGGATTCGCTGGCTGGCGGGATGCCGGTGGGGCGTGCATGAACGCCTTCCAGGCACGAAATCAAGACAATCCAGATGTTAGTTAGGAGGACTCGCGTCGTGCGCGAGCGACCCCGTCAAGAAGGCTATGCGGACCGGGACGACGGTGAAGGCTACGACAGCAGTGCTGGTGGGAAGGGGACCGAGAACGCCATCGCCGTGGCGCGGATGGGCCACCGCGCCGCCGACACAACGCTGGCCCTGACCGTCCCGGCTGCTTCTACCGCCGTGGACTGCCGGCGCAGCCGGGAGGCCGGCTTCGATCACCACTTGACCAAGCCGACCGATCTGGACGATCTCTTGCGTGTGATGGCGAGTCGGTAGGGATGACGACCAGGATGGACCGGGCGGACCGACCGGGGACGCCGGCCACCAGACACGCCGGTCCGCCGGTGACCGCTGACATCGGCGAGTGACGTGGGCTGGACAATCGGGTCGCCGATGCAACGAGCGCGAATGAGGGCAACAGCGATCCGCGAGCGATGCGTGACGAAGAAAAACACTTTCGGATTTTGCGGTGCGACCCGTTGACATGGGTGCAATCGGTTTCCCTACACCCTCGAGAAGCACTGTTACGCGCCGTTTTTCCAGGAATTGCGCATGCGTCCTTGAGATGATGGGACTGTGTGGCGTCAACCGCGGCCATTAATGCGCGCCAGGGGACAGAAAGCAGCTGGGGCCTACCCTAACCGTTCTGCCAAGAACAACCAGGAGTATGCCCCATGGAAGGTGAACATAAGGCGGACGGAGTCGATGGTCCAGATGCCGCGGCGACGGTCGAGCAGGAGGTGCGACAGGTTCTCGATGACCTGCTCCATTTCTGCCGTGCCAACGACGGTACGTTTCGTCCGTTCGAAACCGACTTGTTGCAGCGGCGGTTCGCTCTGGGCCGTTTGCTCGTGCAGTTGTTCCTGACGAGCCGGCACGGACGACTGACCTGGCAAGACCAGCCACCGCCGCCCGGCTACCGGCAGGGCGATGCCGCGGCGCCGCGCACTCTCAAGACCGTGTTCGGTCCGGTGACCTACCGGCGGAGTCATCTGCTGCCGCGGCGCGGCGGTCCGGGTTATCATCCGCTCGACGTGGCCCTGGGACTAACGCGCGATGGTTTCTCGCCCTGGGTGATCCAGTTCGTGACGCGCCTGGCCACGCGTCTAAGCTACGCTTGCGCCCGCTCGATGTGTCGGGCCGTGCTGGGCTGGTCACCATCGACCCAGGCGATCGAAGACTTGGTGTTGGGTCTGGGACGACAAGCGCAACCGTTCGTGCAGCAACAGGCGGCACCGGCCCACGACGGCGAAGTGCTGGTGATCGCGATGGACGGCAAGTGCCCGCCGACGGCTCGGGCGGAGGAATTGCGCAAGCGGCGTGGTCCGCGGCAGCGTCATGCCCAGGGTTGTGGCTGCGGTTGTCAACGACAGCGCGGTCAGGCCAAGCGTCAGCGGCGTGGCAGCAAGAAACGCCGCAAAAAGGGGGACAAGAGCAAGAACGGCAAGGAAGTGATGCTGGTGGTGATGTACACGCTCCAGCGCGGCGCGGATGGCCGGCTGCATGGACCGGTGAACAAGAAAGTCTGGGGTTCGTTCGGCGGTCGCAAGGGTGCGGCGTTGTGGGCGCGGGCGGCAGCGACCAAACGCGGTTTCGGACCGGAGACGACCAAGACCGTGCAGATCGTCGTGGATGGGGCCAAGGGGTTGAAGGACAACTTGGAGCCGTTGTTTCCCAAGGCGATCTTCACGGTCGACGTCTGTCCTGTGGTGGAAAAGTTGTGGGACCTGGGCCACCGCTTCCACAAAGAGGGCAGCGCGGAACTTCAGGCCCAAGTGGCCGAGTGGAAAGAACTGGTGTATGGCGGACAGGCTGCGGAGTTGGTGGCACGGCTGCAGCAACTGCTGCGGGTCGTGCCGAGCCACGGTCCCGGCACCAAAGGCAAGCGTCAGAAGTTGAGGAGTGTCCTCGGCTACATCGAACCACGTGTGGCGCTGATGCGTTACGCGGAGTGGCGGAAGCAGGATCTAGTCAGCGCCAGCGGTCAAGTGGAAGGCGCGGTGCGTCATGTCGTAGGCGAACGCCTGGATTGCGCCGGGATGCGTTGGATCCCCGGCCGCGCCGAAGCGTTGCAGCAACTGCGTTGCATCGAACTGAACGGCGATTGGGAGGAGTTCATCGCCTGGAGCGCTCGGCAAAACGACGAACGGTTACACGACCGCCAGACGGTAATGATCCGCTCCGATCAACCGCTAAAATGTGCATTCGCCCGAGCAGCGTAAAGATGTCTGGAGATAAGCTGCACCCTTTTCAATTCTCTGTTTCTTCCCGTACGTAACCATAAGCGCGCAAAAGCCGTTCGCGGAGCAATTCTGTCCGCGAACGGCTTGCCATTTTCTGCTCTCACCGCGTCGCCGGCTCACTTGCAGGTGGACCTTTTTGTCGGGCGGTAGCATTACTCCACCACCGGACTCGATTTCTCAACTGGAGTAGAGGATCGGCCCGATTGCGAGTCCTCGTTCGCAATGAAAAAACACGGGCGCCTCCGTCTCGGTCCGTAGAACCGAGCCGGAGGCATCCGCGTTCGTGTTCGTGTCGCTCATCAATACGCCGGCACCTTGACGTACTTCGTCACCGCGACTTGCTTCTGGACTGGCACCTCCACCTCACGGTAGCGCGTCTCGTAAACGTGGTACGGGTAGCCGCAGTGGTCGTACTTCGTCACGCAGACCTTGTACGTCACGCAGCGCGTCGCGTAGCAAGTGACCGTCTCGTAGCAGGTCACCTTCTTGATTACATACGCCGGCGGGCAGTACGGGTCGGACGCCTGCGCCGACCCGCCAATCAGGGCCAGGGTCGCCACCGCCGCCACCAGAATCCGTTTCGTGAACTGAAGCATGTACGTCTCTCCTTTTGCGTCGTCGGGTCAACCGGAGCGACCAGCCGTCCGGTACTGCAAAGGGAAACGGATGACGAGTCGGAATCTTCCAGCAATTTCGCCGCATTGTCATGGGTTCGCTGGTAGCAGCGGCGCGGCAGGCCGCCGGGGACCTCGTCCGCATGCTGGTTGCGAGGGCGCTGGCGGCGTGTCCGACAGGGGCTGAGGACGGCGGGCGGCGCGGCAGCGGTCGATGCAAGGATGGGAACGGACGGGATGGCCGCTACGACCACGCCGCCGACGCCAGGTCGAGGTGGATTTCGACCGCGTCCTCCGTGCCGCGTCACGGGCAAGACCGCCTTGGGGCCGGCGGTGCATTCGGTGTTGGCCGCGACGAGGTGTTCCTCTTTGCCGCCGAGAGAGCGGCCGTTGCCATCGCCGAGATTGGTGAAATCACCGGTCATCCCACCGCCGCCGTTCTCGTCGCCCAATAATGCCTCCCCGTGGCAAGCACCGTTACGTCCTGGCCGGCGCAAGCGGCTCGACCTCGACGCTCCGGCGGCATACCAGAAGCGGCAGCCGTCGCCGGAACTCGCTTCGATAGCGTAAGTGTCTGGCCCATTTCGGATTATTCGACCATCAACTCGCTCCCCCTGGTCGGTCCTACCGCCCGCTTTGCCTCACCTTTCACGGCGCGGGCGGTCCCGCGATAATCAACTCGCTAAATCTGATCGGTCCTACCGCCCGCTCTCCGGTCTGAATCCCCAAAAGATCGCCACGCAGACCATGCCCAGAAGCCACCCGCCCAGCACGTCGCTGAGAAAATGGACGCCCAGGTAGAGGCGGCTGATCCCCACCGCCAGGATGACCGCTATCGCCCAGACAATGAGGTAACCCCCCGCCCAACGCATCTGCGTCTTGCGCGTCTGAACTTGCAGGGACAGGGCGGCGACCATCATGACCGTCATCGTCAACGAGGCATGACTGCTCGGAAAGCTCGGCGAGTGCGGTGTCGGGATGACGCCGTGGCTGATGACCGGACGAGTGCGTGCGACCTGATCCTTTATTGTGTTCGTGGCGAAGAACGCGCCGATGACGACCAGGGCGGCCAGGATCGCCTGCCGGCACTGTCCGCCGAGGAGCAGCACGCCGAGGGCGAAGAGGAAGATGAGAGCGAGGACCGTGGTGCTGCCCAGGGCGGTTACGTTCAACAGATTCTGGTCCAGGAACTTGGTGTGGTGATCGAGAAACCAACGCAGGACGTAGTTGTCAATTCCCTGAATCCAGTCCAGCATGGCGAGTCTCCGGTCGTCTTGACGCCTCGTCCGCCCTGGTATTCGCCTTGATGTTGACAGTTGCGGCAACCGCTGCCGACGAGAAGAAACCTGACCCGGCGGAAACCAAAGAAATCGCCTATGTCTCCGTCAATCTGGCAGACCAGCCACTCGTCCTTGCCTTGGAGTCCGGAGAGCGCAAGACAAGCCACGTTTCTATCTATGGCACCTTGGGCGGAAAGGGTTACCTTGGCCTCGACGGGAACTCTGGCGTTTTCTCGGTGTTCGGTGATGCCGTCTATCTGGCAGACGGTGTTTATAGGGCGTGGCAAGTACAACTCAAGCCCCTGGCGATTCAAGACCCGCAAAACCGGAAACGCCGCATCTTTGAAATCACCGGCGCCCCGATCAAGGGCGTTTCGCTGCGTCTCGTTGTGCCGGCACAGCCGAGCGACTCGCCACGGTTGCTTATCGTCAGTGGTAAGAATGGCGACACGATCCAGCGTGCGATCACGTTGGAGAATCAGTCCAAGTAGAACGGTCCTCTCGGTTATCCGATCAGCGTGACCGCATGTGCTTCCGCCAAAGTAGGCGGCTCCAGCTTCTCGATCAGCCGCCGGATCACCTGCCCCGGCACCGGCCTGAGCCGCCGCTCATTCTGGACCAGGATCACCGACAAGGGTTGCTCCAGATACACGACCTCGACCCGCGCGCCATACTCGGCGAACAGATCGACCCAGCGCTGGCGCGTCAGACGCATCGTGTTGGTAGCGTTGAAGGCGAAGTCCTCACCTGCCCGCAGGTGCCGACGGCAACTTTCGCGGGCAAGCTGAATGATCTCGCCCTGATCTTCCGTGGCCTCCACCTCATGAATTGCACGCAGATCGTCCAGCGACACCACGGGCAGATCGGGCCGATTCCGTGCCAGCCAGGTGTCTTTCCCCGTGCCGGGCAAGCCGGACATGACCGTCACGGTGCAGCGGTAATTCTCGTGCGGCGCGTAGTGCAGACTGGAGAGCGCCTGGCGATAGAACAGGAACCGCGCGTGGTCGTTAGCGAAGGCGTAAGGCCGGTCGAAACAGCCGTTCTCTTCGGCCACCATCTTCCACAGGTGCAGGTTCTCTTCCGGGTGCGTCATCTCGCGGGTCTGTCGCCCGCGCGTGTCGGCGAGCGCGAACAGGTAGAGCAGACGATGATTCACGAGCCAGGAGAGGGATATGATTTCGCGGGCGGGGTCCGACTTTTCCAGCAAGTACGGCGGCCGCCCGTGATAGCGAACCAGGCCCGCAATCGCCTCGCGTGTGAGAAGGTCACAGCCCAGGTCTCGTAACACGCGGCGACCGATCTCCATGCCGGCGAGGGCATGTTTCGGAGAATGTGTCCGACCAGTGGCCGGATCAAGCTGCGTCGTGGCGGGTTTGCCCGCGTCGTGAAACAAGGCCGCGAACAACAGCTTCAGTTGCGCCTCGCGGTCGAGCGATGGCCATTCGGTTAGCCGCTCCAATTCCCCAACGACCATGCCGGTGTGGGTCCATACATCCCCTTCGGCGTGCCATTCGGCGTCCTGGCGGCACTCGGCCATCGCCTTCGCCCACGACTGCTTCGCGGCCCAGGCGAGGACCTGTTCGGTCGAGGCGTGCCGGGCATCCTCCCAAGTTGTCATGACCATATCTCCGCGCCTTCGGCCAGCAGGTTCGGCACCAGAGCTTGGTGTTGCCAATGCTCGCTCTGTTTGACTCGTTCGACGAACTCCGGGCGCACGAACTTCGCCCGCCCCGTCACGCATCCTTCGGCCTCGGTGCGCAGGTACAACCCCTCCATCCGATTGTCCGTCCGGCCCGTCAGCGGGTTCTCAAACAGGCTGTCGAAGCGGGACGGGCCAATGAGCGCGTTCAGTTCGTCGGCCGTCACCGGGCCACGGTGGACCACCGGCACCGTCAGGATGCCCGTTCCCTCCAGGAGTTCCAGACGCCCTGCCAGGTCGAGGAACACCTGCCGCTGCTTGTCGAACAGGTCGAACTCAAAGAAGTAATGCGGCAGGCGTCGGTAATGCACGGAGTGGCGGGCGTAGAGCCACTCGCCGAAGAGGATCAGACGGTCTTCCAGCATGACCTCAAGCACGGGCCGCTTGCCCATCGTCCACTGCTTGAACAGGTCATACTGCGGGTGCATCCCCGTGGTGATCTCGTGTCCCCGGCACTGAAGCACCAGGCGTCCCACCGAAGTGAAGTGGATACCGACGTTCGTCCCGTCCAGCTTCTCCTCGACGATAAGCGAGCCGTCTCCGATGAAGTCCAGCGACTCCCGTCGGCCCAGATGCTTGTCGTCCTCGGTGCCGCGCGAGCCGAACAGGTGCGGCGTGCGCGGGTACTTCGTGAAATCGTCGCGTGACGCACCCATGACAAGCTCCCTTGACGGCGTGGGCCACTGTCAGAGGCGGACGGCGCCGAAAGGTTCGGGAGAACGGTGGCTGTCAACCTCGACCACAACTCGTCACTCGACGCGAATACACCGTCCGTAGATGCAGCCGGCCGACACCCAGCCGTTGACTCGTCCCCGGTTGTTGCCGATCTGGAAGCGGTCGCCCTGGATGGCCTTCACCAGGTGCAGGTACTGGCGGCCATTCACCTTGCACAGTACCACATCGCCCGCTTTCAGCGTGGCTGGGTCCACTGGCTCCACGGTGCAGAGTTGTCCTGACTCGACCTTGCCGCGCATCGAGTGGCCGCGCGGCCGGAACTGAACGGTCTCCCCGCGTTGTAGTCCCGCGATGAACTCGCTCGCCCAGCCCATGCCCACAACCTCGCTGGAGTCTTTACCGCTTCAGACCGAAATCCCGTTTCTTGATTTTCGCCTTGCGACCGTCCTCGTGGTGGAAGACGATGCCCTCGACATCGTGCGCCGCCAGCCACTCTCGCAAGCCTTCAAAAGTCCGTGGCACGTCGTCCAGCACCAGCGCCGCCTCGAACGGCACGACCCGAACCAGAGTATGCTGCTGGTGTTTTTCAGGATTGCCCTGAATCTTGGGTCCGAGGGCTTCGTAGATGCCGTCCTCCCAGTTTGCGGCGGAGTCGAACGCCTCGAATAGGTAGCGGTCGCCAGGGTCGTCGCGCGACGCTGGGACGTAAAACGCCTCGTCGTAGACTGCCTCAGCCGGCT
>JBBQPD010000011.1:0-21098 GCA_038331535.1 Gemmatales bacterium
ATTGTGCCGGTTAGACAAAGCAGCGAAAGACCCCCTGTGCCTGCTGTTTGCGAAAGATGGGTAAAGTCGCAGCGAGTCTGCGGCCGAAGTAGTTGTTGGTTAGATAAGGTGGATGGGAAGAGAGGGCGTTCGGCCAGGGCCGGGCGTCCTTCTTGCCGCTCAGATTCAACTACGCTGACAGGTTCGTGCCGGCCACATCGTCTTAGCGCTCTGGCTAGGGGGCCGAACCTGTCGCATCGGAGCAGACTACTATGAATCGCTTCAACAAGGCGCTGACGATCCTTATGGTATCCTTCCTCGGCCTGTGGGGCTGTGCGCAGGGACCGGCCAACTCGACGGCCCAGGCGGACAAAATCAAGGCGCTGGAAGGCAAGTGCGCCAAGCTGGAGGAGGACTATCGCACCAAGGCCGTGAAACTCGACGGCGCTCAGAAACAGGTCGCCGGGCTGGAGCAGGAGAAGACCCAGCTCGAAGAGCAGCGCGGCCGGATGCAGAAGGAGCTGGAGCAGCTGAAGCTCGTGGTCAAGGAACGCGATCGTCTCCGTCAGGAAGTCGAGATGCGGACGACGCAGCGCGACGCCTTGCAGGGCCGTTGCGACAAGCTGCGGGCCGGCATCAAGAGCCTCATGAGCGAGGACGATGCCATGCTGAACGTGCCGCCGGCCGTCAACACCGCGGTGACGACGACCCTTGGCAGCCGCTGAGTTGCGACGTTCGTTTAGCCACGAGCGCTGGGCGTCAGCGCTCGCGGCGAAACGAGCGTCCGGTTGACTGCATCCTACGGCTGAAGACAACGAGAAGATCAATAGCTGATAGCTGTCAGCTATCAGCACTTTCTCGTACCCAATTGCTGCTGGGTACGAGCGGATGCCCTGATTCCCTGCGGCTGACAACCTGACGGTCAATAAACGGCGCCCCTTCCGCCGCGCGTCGCCACGCGGTACAATCCCACCGAAGACGCTGTCGGCGGGAGATCGGACATGAGTGCGCAACTGGTCATCGTCGCCGGGCCTGACAAGGGCATGGTGATTCCGCTATCCGAAGGCAAACCGCTCCAGCTCGGCCGCGGCCAGCAGCCCGACGTCGGTCTCAACGACCTGTACGTCTCGCGCCTGCACTGCCACGTCGTGTTGCGCGGCGGACATCTCTTCGTCACCGACCTCGGCAGCGCCGGCGGCACCTACGTCAACTCCGAGCCGGTCACGGAGCGCACCCTGCGCATCGGCGAAGACCTGCAAATCGGCGAGACCCACTTCAACCTGCGTATGTTCGGCCCGAGCCGACTCGAACAGGCGACCATCGCGCCGCCCATGGCCGAGGCGCTTGAAGAGGTCGTGGCGCTTCCAGCGCTCGTCGAGCCGGACGAGGACGATGATGTCGAGGAGCTGGAAGTCGTCGATGAGCTGCCGGACCCGGAGCCGGAGCCGAAGCCGCCGCGGCCCGCGCCCCGCACGGTACGCGCGCCCGATCGATCGACGGAGCTTGTCCCCAACCTGTCGCTCGACGCGCCCGCTCCTCCGAAGACCAAGCTGGTGCCGTCGCTGCCGAGCGAGCGGCTGACCGAGCTGACCGGCGAGAGGCTGGCGCACTACGAGGTCGGCAAGCTGCTGGGCCGGGGCAAGACCGGACTCGTCTTCCGCGCGACCGACCTCATCGACGACAAGCCGGTCGCCCTCAAGGTGCTCTGGCCCGACTCAACGCGCGACGACGCCGAGATTCAGCGCTTCATCCGCTCGATGAAAACCGCCATGACGCTGCGGCACCCGAACATCGTGTCGCTGTACGCCGCCGGCAAAAAGGGGCCGTATTGCTACATCGCGATGGAGTTCGTCGAGGGCGAGAGTCTGACGGAGCTGGTCCGCCGGTTGGGCATCGCCGGCCGGGTCGATTGGCGGCACGCCTTCCGCATCAACGTCCACCTGGCGCGGGCGCTGGTGTTCGCGCACGAGCAGCAAATCATTCACCGCAACCTGACGCCGCAAAACGTGATGATCCGCTCGGCCGACAAGATGACGTTGCTCGGCGACCTGTTCCTGGCGAAGGCCATCGAAGGCGGTCTGGCGACGAACCTGACGCGGGCGGGTGAAGTGCTGGGCGATATTCGCTACATGGCCCCGGAGCGCCTGGAGGGCATGAGCCACGTCGATCACCGCTCCGACATCTACAGCCTGGGCGCCCTGATTTACACGCTGCTGGCCGGCCAACCGCCGTTCGAGGGATCGACGCTGCTCGACCTCATCGCCAAGGTGCGGAACACGAAGCCGGAGGACGTGAAGAAGTTTCAGATGGGCGTCCCCGACAGCTTCAACGGCGTGGTGCAGCTCATGCTCGCCAAGCGACCGGAGAACCGCTACCAGGAAACGGCCAAGCTGCTGGAGGATCTCGAAAAACTGTCAACGTTTATTGGCGTGCCGGTGTAGAAGCGACCCCTGTCCATCCCAATCCACATACCGCGCATAAATTGGAACCTTCGTCGTCTCAAAATGTCTATCAGCTGACTTTACTCTTGGCTTACTGACAGGTAAAATGTGTCAGATAGCTGGCTATGTGTTCAGTACGCAAGAGAAAGTATCAGGAGGGCGTGACGTGCTTTTTCACCCGCGTGTCGAGAAGATTGCTCAGGCACTCGGAGTGCTGTTTCGCGCCGATGGCGTGGATCGCATGAACTACATGCGAATTCTGAAACTACTCTACATCGCCGACCGCGAGTCGATGCGAGAGACGGGGCGTCCAATCGCCGGCGGACCTGTTGTAGCGATGCCGCGCGGACCGGTGCTGGAAGAGGTCTACAACCTCATCCGAGGACATCATCGCCACATGCCGCTCTGGGGATCGTTTTTCCGCACAAGCCGCTACGACCTCGAGCTCATTCATCCTCCCGATGTCGGCCAGTTGTCGCGGTACGAGATCAAGAAGTTGCAGGAGATTGCGCTGCGCCACGAGAACGACGACGAATGGGCGCTGAGCCAACTCACCCACGGCTTCCTGGAATGGCAGAAGAACGACCCGGGCAATTCCTCCCGACCTATTCCCTTCGACGACATCTTGGAGGCCGTGGGCCGCACCCAGGACAAAGAAGCGATCTTGCAGGAGGCTTGCGATCAGGCCGCGTTCGACCGCTTGTTCGCGGAGACGGAGAAATGAAGGCGGGAGAAACGTTCCACATCCCGCAACCGGGAACCAGCCTGGACTCTCATCTCTGGGTCATACTTTCCGAGCCGGCGCTGGACGAGGACCACATCCTCATCGTCAACTTCACGACGTTGCGCAGCGACTCCGACCGCGCGTGCGTTCTCAATGCGGGAGAACACCCGTTCGTGAAGCACCCGACCTGCGTGAATTACCGAGGCGCCAAGGTGGTATCGAGGGCACAGATCGATACCCTTTTGCAAAAGGGACTATTGACGAACCACGCGGCGGTATCCTCAGCACTCCTTCAACGGATGAGGGAAGGCGCGGCGGATTCGGAGCGTATGACGCTGGAACATGCGGACATCCTTATCGAACAGGGACTGATCAACTGCTGACGCGATGTACTTCGCGCGAAACGCAATCTCACTCACTCGCCGCGAAGTCTCGCCCGCGGATCATGCGGAATTGCGGGCTGCGCACGATCGTCAGCACCGCGGACGATAACCGGCCCTCGTTCTTGTTCAACTCCGCGATCATCTCGTCGATCACCGATTGATCCGAAAGCGTGGTGGCCCGGCCCAGGGCGTAGCCGAGCAGCCGCCGGCAGAACAGGCGGACGATCACGTCTTTCTTCTTCGTCAGCAGGTAAGTTCGCAGACCGTCCAGCCCTGCAAATGTGGTCCCGTCCTTGAGCTTGACGTTGGAATCGAGTGCCAGACCGCCGAGGTCTTTTTCGCGCAGCCGGCCGATCGGATCGTAGCGCTCCAGGGCGAAGCCAAACGGGTCGATGCGCACATGGCAGACGGCACACTCCGGGACGCGCGTGTGCTTCTCGACCAGTTGCCGCATCGTCAGGCCGTCGTTGCCGCGCTCCTCTTCGGGCAGGCGCGGCACGTTCGCCGGGGGACGGGGCAGCTTCTCGCCGAGCAAGGTCTCGACGACCCAATTGCCGCGCAACACCGGACTGGTGCGCGAGGCGCCGGACTCTTTCGCCTGCACACTCGCCAGGCCGAGGATGCCGCCGCGGCCGTATTTCTTCACGTCGGTCACGCGCCGCCACTGCGGCCCGACGACGCCGGGAATACCGTAGTGTTTGGCCAGCGTCTCGTTGAGAAACGTGTCATCGGCGTCGAGGATGCGCGTCACCGGCTGGTCGCCCTGGAACAGATCCTGGAAGAACAGAATCGATTCCTCGTAGATCGCCGTGCGCAGCTTCTCGTCGAACGTCGGGAACAGCTTCTCGTTCTTCTCTTTCAGCTCGTCGAAACCGCGGACGTGAATCCACTGCGTGCCGAACTCGATGGCGAGTGAGCGCACCCGGTCGTCCTTCAGCAGCCGCGCGGCCTGGGCGGCGAGGATTTTCGGGTCGCGCAAACTGCCAGCCGCGGCGACGCGGCGCAGCTCCTCATCGGGCGCGGTGGACCAGAGGAAATAGCTCAAGCGCGTAGCCAGCTCCCAGTCATCGACCGGGCCAGCCTCCTTCCCCGCGGGCGCCTGTTCCAAGCGGAACAGGAACGACGGCGACACCAGGACGCGCGCCAGCACCGAGCGGAACGCTTCCTCCTGCGGAACGTCCTTCTTCCGCAGCGTGTCATAGAGACGCAACAATTCGGCCTTTTCCGTGTCTGTCAGCGGACGGCGATACGCCTGCTCGGCGAAGCGGAGCAGCGTTTCTTGTTGCTTCGGGGCAGCGGCGGCGACTTCTTTCTCGAACTCCTCGGCGCGTTTGCGGAACGGCTCGCGCTGCCCCTCGAAATAGGTCAGGAGCTCCTTCGGCTGGTCCTGCGTCACGAAGCCGATGAATTGCGGCAAATACTGGTTCTCGGTCAGCGGCCACTGGCTGATGAAGCGATGTTCTTCCCAGAGCCGTTCCAGCCGGCGCGTCTGTTCCTCGTCGAGGAAGAGACGGAGCAACGGCTCGTCTTCGCGGTGGTACAGCTTGAGGCAGACGGCCTCGTCGGTGGGAATGACCTGCGGGAAGCAGATAAACGGCGGGAAACAGCGGCGAAACTCCGCGAAACCCTGGAGCATCTGCTTGTAGGCGGCGCTGCCGGGCGCTGCCACGATCTGGCCCTTGCCGTCCCAGCGCGCGTCGGCGGCGGGCGGAGTCGTCGTCGCCTGGAATTGCACGACGCGGTCCGGTCCGCCCGCGTCGAGTTTGCCTTCGACGACGAACTCGCGGTCGCGAAACAGCGCCGCGGGCAAGCGCACCTCGATCACCTGGTTTGCCGGAACGATCAGGCTGGCGTCGTCGCCCTGATTCCGGCCGAAGCGTTCCTTCGCCAGACCGTAGCGCAGTTCTTTAGGTTTCGCGGCCACTAACCGTGTCACGTCGATCCCCTGGAAGAGCGGGCTGTCGGGTGACACCAGGTTGTCATAAAGGAGTCGGTCGGGTGTTTTCTCCTGCGCGGGCCTGGCCCCGGCGAGCAAGGTTTTCACCTGTTCGGCGATTTTACCCGCCTCCGCCCGCCGTGCTGGATCAGTCGCCGCTTCGCGCCAGCGGGCGAGGAGCGAATTCGCGGGAATCTTCGAACCGGAAGCGAGGGCTGCTCCCCGCGGTTTGGCCGGTCCGAGGACAAAGCTCCACGTATCTTTATTGCCGAGCTTGTCGGCGTGGGGGTTGCCGTCGAGAATGTTATCGGCCACGTCGCCGGCCAGATCCCAGACGCGGCCCGGCTTGTCGGCTTCGGTCACGGTCAACGCGATCTCGGTGAGGTCGCACGAATGCTCGCCGTCGCGCGGGTCCACGGCCAGGAGGACGACATCTCCCTTCGCGACTTTCGCGGTTTTCGCGAGCGGCGTCGTTTCCATGCCGAGATCGAGCACACCGTCGGCGAGGACGACGGCTCGTTCGGCGCGGCGGTGTTCCAGCCACCAGGCGACACCGTTGCCGCAGGCCGGGTGGGCATGCGCGACCCTGGCGGTGATCCTCACCGTACCCTCGACCGGACTTTTCCACACAGCGGCCACGAACTGCGTGGGCATGGGATGCACCACGACCTTGTGCGGCGGCGCCTTGCCGGGGATCATCAAAGTCATGTCCGAAGCGTTCGACAGCACGGTGGGCAGCTCGGCACCCTTCCGCCGCCAACCGTTGATCGCCGGCCGCTGGTCGTTCTTCGGGGTCTTTTCGTCCAGCAATTGCAGCGGCACCGCCGGCACGACTTTCTCTGGCTCCGCGGCACGGATGGCCAGTACCTCGATCCAGCGTTTCAGAAAGGCCGCGTCCAGCGCGTGTTTTTTGGCGAGGTCTTCGACGGTAAGTTTACTGTCGTCGGCCGCTGCCAGCGCCGCGGCGAGGTACTTGCTCGTGTCCGCGAAAACGGCGGGGTAATCGACCTCGTAGCGCGAACCGAAGTCGGGATAGTCCCGCAATAGCAGCGCAGGTTTGTTGCCGCCTTCAAAGCGCGGCCGCTGCCAGACGACGAAGCCGACCTCGGCACGCGCAGGCAGTTCACGGGCGACGAGGTAGAGCACGACTTCGCTCTGCCCCGGTGCCGGCTTGACGCTTAATTTCAACGGTTGCGTCTCAAGAGCCGCTGGATCGTTCGGCAGCTGCCGGAGCGTGTTCCCGTACCGATAGCTGCCAATCGGCACGTATTTCCAGAGCGGACCCTGCCAGGAGGCGACGTCGGCCACGAGCGCGCCGACATCCTTCTCCGTCGCCTTCTGCCAGCGCGAGCGAACCTGATCGAGCGGGAACGAGGGCGTCTTGTCGGTCAGGGCCAGCCACAGAACGTGGAGATACTTCGGATTCAGCTTCTCGCGCGCGGCGACGGCATCGAGTGTGGTCTTGCCGGCGGTCAAATCGTCGCGGTGGCGTACCGTGGCGCGCAGATACGATTCGAGCGGCAGACGGCCGTCGCCGGAGTAGGCGCCATAGAACGTGCGCAGGCGCTTCAGACTCTCGTCGGTCCAGTCGCGGCGCGTTTTGCCCGGCGCGAAGCGAAAACCATCGGGCAGAAAGACGGCGTGATCGGCGATCTCCTTCGCCGCGTTGAGGTACTTGTTCAACAGAGTCGGCGAGACATCGGCGAGCGCCTCGGCGGCGTTGGTGAAGCCTTCACCCGCGGCGCCGTCGGCAGGAAACTCGCGCGCCGGTTGCAGGTCCACGCCGGTCAGGTCGCGAATCGTGCGGTTGTACTCGGCATTGCTGAGCCGGCGCATCGGCACGAAGCCGGGATCGCCGGCGCGGGCACGAGCTTCCGCGTCCAGGAAACCGCGCGTCCACGCGATCAGCCGCTCCCGTTCCTTGGCCGTCGGCTGCGGCTCGTCCTTCGGCGGCATCTCGCCGGCTTCAAGCATCTCGATCAGCGCCTGCCACGGCTTGAGGTCTTTGCGAACGTGGTTGATCGTGGCGAAGCGCTCCAGGTCCAGATGGCCCTTCTTGGCCTTCGTCGAGTGGCAGTCGAGGCAGTATTTCTTGACGAGCGGCTGCACGGTGCTCGCGTAATCGTTCTTCGGCTCGGCGGGAACCGGAGCGTCCGCGCTGCCGGCGCCGCGGAAACCCAGCAGGAGCAGCGCCAGCCCCGCGTTGACGATGCTCCAGCGCTGCCAACGTGTCGTTCGTGGTTTATGGTCGTTCATGGGGTTTATTCTAGCAGAGTTCTCGTCGCGCGAAACGCAAGCAAATTGGACGCTTACAGAATCCCGTACTCCGCGAACACCGCGCGGACGCTGCGGCCTTTCGCCAGCTCCGCGCGCACGGTGTTCTCGGCCGTGGCCTTTTCCAGCGCCCGCGCGAAGGCGGCGTCGGCGAGGTGCGCGGGCACCGACACGACGCCGTCGAGGTCGCCGAAAATCCAGTCGCCGGGCCGCACCACGCAGTCGCCGAGACGAATCGGCACGCCATGGCTGATGCCATCCAGCCGGCCCTTCGAGTCCAGCGGGCTGAAGCCGGCGGCGAAGACGGGAAAGTCCAGCGCCAGAATGCGGGCGGCGTCGCGCGTCAGGCCGTCGGTCACGACGCCGACCGCCCCGCGCGCCTGCGCCGCCGTCGAGAGCAGCTCGCCCCACAAGGCGCTGCCGCGGTCGCCGCTCGTCGTCGCCACCAGCACTGCGCCGGGCGTCAGGGCGTCGATGCAGTCCAACTCGACGGCGTAGGGCTTCTCCGGCTGCTCCGCGACTGGCACGGCGCAGAGCGTGGCGGCCCGGCCGAGTATCTTCCAACCTGGTTTCAACGGCCGCACTTCGCGCGGCAAGGCACTGGTGCGAAGGCCGAGCGCGTCCAGCACGTCGGCCAGCAGAGCGCTGGAAAGGAGAGCGAGGGCGTCGGCGGGAAATGGTCGGTCGGACATCGGCGGCGTCTCGGCGTCGGGAGCGAAGAGGACGATCAAGGGAGAGCATAGTCCGCCGCCCACAAGCGGGGAAGGATGCGCGCACCTGCGGGCTGTCGAAACTGTCGGGGACGTTCCGCTTTTTGTTCGAGCCGATCCTGCGCGCGCTGCGCTAGGGCGTCGTTCAGGCGGATTCACTTGGTCGGCGTCCAGTAATGAGTTCACCTACCCAGGCCTTCCGGCCTGGGCTGACAGCATCGGCCCTTCAGGCCGAAAAATCCGTAACGGCGTTGCCCTCTTTGTCCCTGGCGCTCATGGCTTGCCCAACGCCGCCAGAACCTTGCGCGCCCAGATTCGGTCGAGTTCTTTCTGCTCTTCGGACAGCTCGGCATAGGGCACCCAGGACGCTTCCCAGCGGCGACGGACTTCTGGCGCGACCTCCGCCGCCACCGAGCGCGACCAGGCCGCCCACTGTTCGTGTTCCAGCTCGGCGAGACGTTCCAGCAGATCATCCATCACGTCTTCTCCAGGACTTCCGCCAGGTGCATGGCTCGTACCGCGCTGCCGCGCCGCCGCAGACAACCGGCGATGTTCATCAGACAGCCGGCGTCGGTCGCGACCACGGCGTTGACACCGGCTTTCTCGATGAACGCCGCCTTGTCCTGCACCATCGCCCCACTGATACCAGGAAAGCGCACCGAAAAAGAGCCGCCGAAGCCGCAGCACTCGTCGGCTCGTTCCAACGGCACCAGCTCCAGGCCGCGCACCCGGCGCAACAGGCGCTCCGGTTCCGTAAGCAGGCCGAGGCCGCGCAGGTGGCAGGCCATGTGATAGGTCACGCGCCCGTCGAAGCGGGCGCCCACGTCCTCGACGCCCAGCACGTTGACCAGAAAATCGGCCAGCTCGTGCGTCTTCGCCGCGAGATCGAGCGCGCGCCGATGCCAGACGGGGTCGTCGTGAAACAGCTCCGGGTACTCCAGCTTGACCATCGCCGTGCAGGAGCCGGACGGTGATACGACCCGCGGCGATCCGGAAAAGGTGTCGATCGTGTGCCGGGCCAGGTCGCGGGCGTGGTCGTGGAAGCCGCTATTGAAGTGCGGTTGGCCGCAGCACGTTTGCGCCGCGGGGAAATCGACGCCGACGCCCAGCCGGCGCAGCAACCGCACCGTCGCCACTCCAGCGTCGGGGAACAGCGCGTCGCCCAGACAGGTGACCATCAAGCTGACGTTCATCGGCTTTCCAAATTCAAAAGATTAACCACAGAGACACAGAGAACACAGAGAAAGACCGAATGAAAAATGAAAAACCAAAAACAGCAAACAGCAAACAGCAAACGAAGAGAAGAGAGTCCTCCCATTTGTCGTTTTTGGTTTATCGTTTTTCATTTTTCATTCTGTATTTGTCTTTCTCTGTGCCCTCTGTGCCTCTGTGGTTCAAATTGTTTTTACAACAAACGTCGGCTCTGGTGGTCGAGGCCCGCGTGCAGGAAGCGGAGTACGCGCCCCGCCATGTGGTCGAAATATGCCCAGGAGTGGCCGCCGGCGCGCGTGTCGAGATCGACCTCGTGCGACACGCCCAGGGCGTTGAACTTTTCGTGCAGCCGGTCGTTGCCGCGCCACCAGTCAACATCCGTCGGATCGATGCAGAAGAATACGTGCTGGGGAAAACGGCCGGGGTTGATGTGCATCGGCACCGTGTCCTGCCGGCATTGTTCCTTGCTGTCGTACATCTCGTCGATGAGCGTACCCTGGCCGTACAGCTCATGGTATTCAATGGCGGAAGAGATGCCGGCGACGACGGCGAATGGGTCGGAGTGCTTCAGTGCCAGCCGCAGCGCCCCCTGGCCGCCCATGCTGACGCCGAACAGGCCGACGGCGCGCGCGTCCAGTGCCCAGCGCGCCCGGAAGAATGGCACGACCTGATCGAGCAGGTAACGCTCCGGCGTGAGGGCAGCATCGAACTCGGGGCAGATGCGGTCGCCCCACCATGAATGCGCGCCCGAGGGGCAGACGCAGGCCAGGCGCAGCTCGTCGAAGAGAGCCGTGAACGCCGTGCGGCCGCGCAGCGATTCGAGGCCGTAGGAGTGCAGGTAGATCAGTCCGAAGCGCGGCCGCTCCGGCGGGTCGTACACGTCGGCCGGTTTGCCGGCCACATCGACGAGGTTCCAGGTGCCGTTCACGATGCGGGTTCCGCCTCTTTTGTCCGGGGCGGCGCTATTTTACGCACAACCGCGGCGGACGTTCGTAAAATGACACCTGTCCTTGCGATTCCCAGGGCGGTTCTGTCCGGAGTCGCGCATATCCCAATCTCGCAGGACAACATGAGAACACATCTGGACCCGCGCCTGCTCGCGCTGTTGCTCGTGGCTGGTATCTCGCCCTGCCGCGCCGCCGAACCCGACAATGTCGCCGCCGCCCGTACCTTCGTGCTGACGCTGGCGAAGGAGGACTTTGCCGCCGCCGTCAAGACCTTCGACGAGACGATGACGAAGGTCATGCCCGCCGACAAGCTGGAAACGACGTGGAAGCAGGTCACCCGTCAGGCCGGGCCGTTCAAGAAGCAGCTCGATACGCGCACCGAGAAGACGGGGAAATACGAGATCGTCCACGTCGCCTGCGACTTCGACAAGGCGAAACTCGACGTGCGCGTGGTGTTCGACAATGCGGGCCATATCGCCGGGCTGTTCATCCATCCGACGAAAGGGAGCATCGAATACAAGGCGCCGGCCTACGCCAAACCGGACGCTTTTGTGGAGAGGACATTGATCGTCGGCGAGGGCGGCGACTGGCCGTTGCCGGGGACACTGACGCTGCCGAAAGGGGAAGGGCCGTTCCCGGCCGTGGTGCTGGTCCACGGCTCCGGCCCGCACGACCGCGACGAGACCATCGGCCCAAACAAGCCGTTCCGCGATCTCGCCTGGGGCCTGGCCTCGCAAGGCGTCGCCGTGTTGCGCTACGAGAAGCTGACGCATCATCACAAGGAGAAAGTAGCCGAAATCGGCGACAAACTGACCATTCACGAGGAAGGCATCCGCGACGCCGTCGCCGCCGTGGCCCTGTTGCGCCGGCAGAAAGAGATCGACGGCAAACGAATCTTCGTCGTCGGCCACAGTCTCGGCGCGATCCTGGCGCCGCGGATCGGTACGCTCGACCCGGCCATCGCCGGCCTGGTCCTTCTCAGCGGCAGTCCCCGGCCGCTGGAAGACATCATCCTCGAACAAATGACGTACCTGATGTCGCTCAAGGGCGACCTGACCGACGAGGACAAAAAGGAGTTGGAAACGATCCGCAAGCAGGTGTCTCGCGTCAAGGAGAAGAACCTGACAGCGGAGACGCCCGCGACCGAGTTGCCGCTCGGCGCGCCGGGGACGTACTGGCTGGCGCTGAAGTCTTACGACGCGGCGGCGACGGCGGCGAAGCTGAAAATACCGATGCTCGTCTTGCAGGGCGAGCGCGACTACCAGGTGACGATGGTGGACTTCGCGGCCTGGAAGACGGCCCTGGGCGCCCGCGCGAACGTGCGCTTCAAGAGCTACCCTACGCTCAACCATCTCTACATGGAGGGCACGGCCAAGGCAACGCCTGCGGATTACGAAAAGGCCGGCCACGTCGCGCCGGAGGTGATCGACGACGTGGCGGCGTGGGTCAAGAAGCCGTGAAGACGTGCGGAGTGCGGAGTGCGGAGTGCGGAGTGTCGAGTACACGGTACTCAGTACTCGGTACTGTCTACTCGCTATAATTCCGGCGTAAGGCCCCGCTACGCGGTTGGCCCGTTCGCAAGGGACACAATCGGGAGGCGTGCGTGCAGACCCCTACCCAAACCAGTGCCAGTCCTTCGCCCCATCCGGCCGCGACGGCCACCGCTGTCGTGCCGCGCATCCTGATCGCCGACGATAATCCGCAGGGCGTTGAGCTTCTCGAAGCCTACCTGGCCGAGGGCGATTGGGAGCTGCGCACCGCGGCCGACGGCGAACAGACGCTTGCCCAAGTCGCCGCGTGGCACCCCGATCTCATCTTGCTCGACGTGATGATGCCGAAAATCAGCGGCTTCGAGGTGTGCAAGCGGCTCCGCGCCGACCCCGCCACGCGCGACATCGCCGTGCTGATGATTACCGCTCTCGACCAGCCCAGCGACATCGAACGCGCCGTCGAGGCCGGCACCGATGACTTCCTCTCGAAGCCGATCAACAAGAGCGAGCTGCTCCTGCGCGTCCGCTCAATGCTGAAGGCGCGGTCGAACAAGCGCGAGTTGGAGCGGGCGCTGGCTTACATCGAGGCGGTCGAACACGGCGGGTAACGACATTTCCCATGAAACTCGTCATTCATCCGCCCGTCGATTTGGAACGGTTCGGCCACATCACCACTGCGGCCGGTCCGATGACCGTTGTCAACGCCGCTACGGAAGCCGACGCCCTGCCGCACATGGCGGACGCGGACGCCTTTTTCGGCAAGATCACGCCGGCCCTGCTTGCCGCCGCGCGCCGGCTCCGCTGGGTGCAGTCGCCGACCGCCAGCCTCGAACATTACCTCTTCCCGGAATTGACGGCCCATCCGTGCGTGCTGACCAACATGCGCGGTTTGTTCTCCGACGTGATCGCCGACCAGGTCTTCGGTTACATCCTCTGCTTTGCCCGCAATCTGCACCGTTATGTCTTGCAACAGCGCGAGAGCCGCTGGGCGCCGGTCGGCGGCGAAGGAGCGCGCGTCGCGTTCAGCACGGGGCCGGGCACCATCAACGCCATCGACCGCGCCCATCGTCATTTGGCCGACGACGCCATCGGCATCGTCGGCATGGGTGCCATCGGCGCCGAGATCGCACGGCGAGCGCTCGCCTTCGGGATGCGCGTTCTCGGTGTCGATCCGGTCGTGACGCAGGGGCCGGCGGGTGTCGAGGCGGTGTGGCCGGTGTCGCGCCTGCCCGCTTTGCTCGCGGAGAGCGACTTCGTCGTCATCGCCGCCCCGCACACGCCGGAGACGGTCAAGCTCTTCCGCCGCCGGCAGTTTCAGAGCATGAAGCGGACCGCGTACCTCATCAACATCGGCCGCGGCGCCATCGTCGATCTGGGCGATCTGACCGCGGCGCTGGAGGCGAACGAGATCGCGGGCGCCGCCCTTGACGTGTTCGAGACGGAGCCGCTGCCGGCCGAGCATCCGCTGTGGAAGATGGGTGACCGGGTGATTCTCACGCCACACGTCGCCGGTTATTCGCCGCGCATCGCCGAGAGGCATCTGGCGGTGGTGCTAGATAATATCAGGAACTTCGTGCGCGGCGAGGCGCTGCGGAATGTCGTGGATAAGACGAAGTGGTTTTAAGGATATTGACCTTCAGGTTGTCTGCATCCTACGGCCGGCGACCATTTGAAGGTAAAAGCTGACAGCTATCAGCTTATAGCTATCAGCTTTTTCTGGTTCCCTAGCGCCGCCTGCACACGAGCGAATGGACCGGTGACATGCGGCTGACAACCTGAAGGTCGATAAACATAATCTCATTCCACCGTCTCTCCCTCCACCTTCACCGTGCGCTTCAACACCTGTCCGCCCGCGCGCAACTCGACCGTGTACTCGCCGGGCTTCACCTCGGCCGCGTCTTTCGGATCGTCCGGCGTCGTCTTCAGATCCCATTGCACGCGCTGCAAGCCGGCCGCGCTCGACGTTTTTAGCTTCGCCAGCGGCTTGCCCTCGGGACCGATTATCGTCAGCGCGACCGCGCCCGCCGGCTTGTCCTTGAAGTAGTAGTAGATCGCGGCGCCGTACGCGGGGTTCGGGGCGAGGTAGTGCTTGCCCTCCTCCATGCCGCGGCCGCCGCGGTACGCGAACTGCAACGCCGGCTTCACCTCGAAGAGATGGGCCGGCGTGGCCAGCACCTTCGCGCTCGCTTCCTGCAGCGGCGCCGCGTCGAGGATGTAGACGCCGCGCCCGTGCGTGCCGATCACCAGCTCGCGGTCGCGCGGGTGGATGACCAGATCCTGAACGGCAACCGTCGGCAACCCCGCCTTCATGTGCTGCCACGTCGCGCCGCCGTTGGCGGACACGTACAGGCCGAACTCCGTGCCGACGTAAAGCAGGTCGGGATTGCGCGGGTCGCAGCGGACGACATGAATCGGCTCGTCCGCCGGTAGGTCGTTCATCAACGGCTGCCACGACGCGCCATAATCCGTCGTCTTGAAGAGGTACGGCTTGCGATCGTCGTGGCGGTAGCGCGCCAGTGCCAGGAAAGCGGTGCCCTCGTCGAACGGCGAGCACTCGATCTTCGTGATCCAGCGCTCGGGGGGAACGCCGGGCAGCTTGTCGCTCACGTTCACCCACGTTTTGCCGGCGTCGCGACTGACATGAACCAGGCCGTCGTCGGTGCCGACATAGAGGATGCCCGCCTTTTTCGGCGACTCGGCGAGAGTCGTCAGCGTGTGGCCGGTGTTAGGGCTCAGGCCCGGCTTGCCCTTTGTCAGGTCGGTGCTGATTACTTCCCAGCTGTCGCCGCGGTTCCGCGAACGGAACAGGTGGTTGCCGCCGTAGTAGACCGTCTTTGAGTCGTGCGGCGACAGCAGCATCGGGGCATTCCAGTTGAAGCGATACGCCGGCGCTCCGGACGGCGGCTTCGGCGTGATGTCCTTCTCCTTCGCCGTGGAGATGGTGACGCGGCGGAAGCGGCCATACTGCCATTCGGCGTAGACCGTGTCGTTGTCGTTGGGATCGGGGGAACACTGGAAGCCGTCGGCGCCGAGGATCTTGAACCAGTCGGCGGTGCTGATGCCCTCGCGGTTCTTCGTCCGGCTCGGGCCGCCCCAGCTGCCGTTATCCTGCAAGCCGCCGTAGACACGGTACGGCTTGCGCATATCCACGCCGACGCCGTAAAACTGGGAAATCGGCAGGTTCTTGAAGTGTTCCCAGTGGGCGCCGCGGTCGTAGGAGACATTGACGCCGCCGTCGCTGCCGATGACGTGATGGTCGGAGTCAGCGGGATCGATCCACAGCGCGTGCTGGTCGGCGTGGACGCCCGGCGCTGACTTGTCGCGGAACGTCTTGCCGCCATCAAGCGAGCGGAACAGCGACACGCCGCAGACGTAGACACGGTTCGCGTCGTTGGGATCGACGCGAATCAGCCCGAAGTAGAACGGCCGGGGACAGAGGTCGTTCAGCTTCGTCCAGGTCTCGCCCTTGTCGTCCGAGCGGAAGATGCCGCCCGTCTCGATCACGTCGCCCGCCTTCGGCGCCTGACCCGGCACCGTGCGCACGTCGGTCTTGTCGGTCTGCACCACGGCATAAACGTGGCGCGGGTCTTTGCGATAAATCGACAGGCCGCAACGGCCGATGGGCCGGTCGGGCAGTCCCTTCGCCAGCTTGCGCCACGTTTTGCCGCCGTCGATCGTCTTGTAGAGGCCGGCGTCGGCGCCGTACATCTCCGCGGGGTTGCCGCCGGAGAAGGCGTCGCGCCGCACTCGGTACGCCGCCGCGTACAGTGTTTCCGGGTCAGACGGGTCCATCGCCAGGTCGATGAAGCCGGTCTCGTCGTTGAGGTACTTGGAGCGCTTCCAGGTCTTGCCGCCGTCGGTCGTCTTGTACAGGCCGCGCTCCGTATTCGGCGCCCAGACGTGTCCCAGGGCGGCGACGTAGACGATGTCGGGATTCTTCGGATGAATGACGATCTTGCCGATGTGCTGGGTATCGCGCAGGCCGCGGTGGTTCCAGGTCTTGCCGCCGTCGCTCGACTGGTAGACGCCGTCGCCCCAGGAGACGCTGTTGCGCGGATTGGCCTCGCCGGTGCCGACCCAGACCACGTCGGGGTTAGAGGCCGCAACCGCCACGTCGCCGATGGAGCTGACTTTCTGATCGTCAAAAAGAGGCTTCCAGGTGATGCCGTTATTGCTCGTCTTCCAGACGCCGCCCGACGCGGCGGCGACATACATCGTCGCGGGTCGGCTTTCGACGACGGCAAAAGCAGTGACGCGGCCGCTCATGTTGGCTGGGCCGATGCAGCGCGCCGGCAGCGCCTCGTCGAAGTTCGGCGGCAGGACGACCGGTTCGGCGGCGCGAACGTGGGCGAGCAGGACGAGGAAGAAGGGGACAGCGGCGAAGCGGCGCATGGAGTGAACTCAGGAGGTGTCAACCGCTTGCGGTTTCGCTCCTAGGAGCGAAGCCGCAAGCGGCGGGCAATCACTTGGCGGCCATTTCCAGGATGAGCTGGCGCGCGACCTTGTACGCGGTGCGCAGCGTGTTGGCGCGCACGCCCATCTGGTCTTCGTTGAAGTTCCGTCCCAGCTCGGAGATGGGCAGCCCGGCGATCTCCAGCGTGAGCGGGAGCAGGCGCATGAACTCGCTGATCTTCTGCTGCTGGCGGTCAACGCTCTCGGTGCTCATGGCACGGTCCTCGCGGTGGCGGGGCGAAAGGCCGATTTTCGAGTTAAGGATACTGGCGCGCACGAACGATCACAAGAGATGTCGCTGAGGCCTCTCGTTTTCACGTTTCCAACTCTGTTTCTGCCCACTCACTTTGCCCAACCCCGGCCGCATAACTAGGATATTCCACACGTTATCGTACCCAATCCCGTGAAACGATCCGAGGAACGTCCTCATGGCTGACTCGATGCAAACCTGGAAGGAACTCGGCGCCCAGCTGCGGGTGGACAGCATCCGCTGCACGACCGCGGCCGGTTCCGGACACCCGACCTCGTCGATGTCCGCCGCCGACCTGATGGCGGTGCTGCAAGCCAAGTACCTGCGCTTCAACTGGTCCAACCCGCCTTACTCAAATAACGACCGCCTCATCTTCAGCAAGGGCCACGCCTGTCCACTGCTCTATTCCATGTTCAAGGCCGCCGGCGCCATCACCGACGCCGAGCTGCTGTCGCTGCGCAAGGCCGGCAGCCCGCTCCAGGGGCATCCGAATCCGCACGTCTTGAAACTCGTGGACGTGGCCACCGGCTCGCTCGGCCAGGGGCTGCCCATCGGCGTCGGCATGGCCCTCAACGGCAAGATGGTGGATCGGCTGCCGTACCACGTCTGGGTCGTCCTCGGCGATAGCGAAGTCGCGGAAGGTTCGATCTGGGAAGCGTTCGACAAGGCGTCGTACTACAAGCTCGACAACCTGACGGCGATCCTCGACGTGAATCGCCTCGGCCAGCGCGGCGAGACCGACCTCGGCTGGAACACCGGCGCCTACGCCGCCCGCGCCCGCGCCTTCGGATGGCACGCGATCGAGCTGGACGGCCACGATCCCGCCGCCATCGATCGCGCCTACGCCGAAGCGCTCAAGCAGAAGGATCGGCCGACTTGCCTCATCGCCAAGACGGTCAAGGGGTCCGGCGTGGCCCTGGTGGCGAACAAGGACGGCTGGCACGGCAAGGCGCTGAACGCCGAGCAGGCCAAGGCGGCCATCGCCGAGCTGGGCGGCGAACGCCATCTCGTCGTGGCGTCGCCGCAGCCCGAGGACCACAATCCGACACTGCTCGCCGCCAAACCGCTCAAGCTGCCCACCTACGCGGCTGGCACCAAGGAGGCGACGCGCAAGGCCTACGGCGACGCCCTGGCCGCGCTCGGCTCGTCCGACGGCGATGTGGTCGCGCTGGATGCCGAGGTGTCGAACTCGACGCACGCCGACGAGTTCAAGAAGGCGCACCCCGAGCGCTTCTTCGAGATGTTCATCGCCGAGCAGCAGTTGCTCGGCGCCGCGGTCGGCTTCGGCGTGCTGGGCAAGAAGGCGTTCGCCTCGACGTTCGCCGCCTTCTTCACGCGCGCCTACGACCAGATTCGCATGGCGGCGGTGTCGAACGCGACGATCAAGCTGAGCGGCTCGCACGCTGGCGTCAGCATCGGCGAGGACGGCCCGTCGCAGATGGCGCTGGAAGACCTGGCGATGATGCGCGCCGTCTACGAGAGCACGGTTCTCTATCCGTGCGACGCCAACCAGACGGCCCAGCTCGTCAAGTTGATGGCCGACCTGCCGGGCATTTCTTACATGCGGACGACGCGCGAGAAGACGCCGATCCTGTACGGCACGGACGAATCGTTCCCCGTAGGCGGCAGCCGGACGCTGCGGTCGTCGGGGGCGGACAAAGCGGCCATCGTCGCGGCCGGCATCACGGTGCATGAGTCGCTGAAGGCGTTCGACCTGCTGAAGACAGCAGGGATCGCGGTGCGCGTGATCGACGCCTATTCGGTGAAGCCGATCGACCGCGACACGTTGCGGAAGGCGGCAAAAGAAGCGGGCGGCCGTCTGGTGGTGGTCGAGGACCACTGGCCGGAAGGCGGCCTCGGCGACGCGGTGCTGGACGCCTTCGCCGGCACGCGCATCGACGGCCTGACGGTGGTAAAGCTCGGCGTCAAGGGGATGCCCGGCTCGGCCACGCCCGCGGAACTGATGCACGCCGCCGGCATCGACGCCGACTGCATTGCGAAGGCGGTCAAGGCGCTGCTGTGAATCGAGCCGCGCACGCAGTAAGCGGAAGGAGCCGCGCACGAAGTAAGCGGAAGGAGCCGCGCACGAAGTAAGCGGAAGGAGCCGCGCACGAAGTAAGCGGAAGGAGCCGCGCACGAAGTAAGCGGAGCACAGGCCCGCTTACTGCGTGCGCGGCTCCTCAATTTGACGATCTCCCAATGATCCGCACCGTTGACCTGTCCAAGCGCTACGGCACCACGGCGGCCCCCGTCCACGCCCTGTGCGGCGTCAGCGTCGAGGTACAGCGCGGCGAGCGCGTCGCCCTGCTGGGCAAATCGGGATCGGGAAAATCGACGCTGCTCAACCTCCTCGGCGGCCTCGACCGGTCCTCGTCGGGGACGATTGAGGTCAGCGGCCGCGACCTCGGCCGCCTTTCCGGCGACGAGCTGGCGCGCTACCGCCTGACCACGGTCGGCATGATCTTCCAATCGTTTAACCTGATCGCATCGCGCACGGCCCTGGACAACGTCGAGCTGCCGATGGTCTTCGCCGGGAAAGCGCCGCGCGAACGGCGCGCGCTGGCCCGCCAGGCGCTCGAAGCGGTCGGCCTGGGCGCCCGCCTCGGCCATCGACCCGCCGAACTGTCCGGCGGCGAGAGCCAGCGCGTCGCCATCGCGCGGGCGCTGGTCAATCAACCCGCCGTGCTGCTGGCCGACGAGCCGACCGGCAACCTCGATAGCGCCTCGGCAGGCGAGGTCGTCGCCCTGCTGACCGACCACGTGCGCCGTCACGGCACGGTGTTAATCCTCGTTACCCACGACGAAGAGCTGGCCGCCGCCTGCACCGACCGCGTCCTGCGCTTGCGGGACGGGCGACTGGTTTCATGACGCGGGTCCGTTAGCCCTCCGCGCCAGCAAGGGCACGCGGTGCTGTCAACCCTGCCGCGCACTTGCTGGCGCGGCGTGCTCACTCGGAGGACCGACGCGTGCGCTTCGCGGACCTCGTCAAACTCGCCCTCACGGCCTTGTCCCAGCAGAAAATGCGCACGTTGCTCACGACGCTGGGCGTGCTGTCCGGCACCTTCGTGCTGGCGAGCAGCCTGTCGGTGGGGCAGGGGGTGCAGGATACCATCTCGCGCGAGTCGCGCCGGCACGGCAACCTGCGCCGCGTCGAAGTATGGCCCATCTGGGGCGCTCGCGCCGATGCTGTCCCTGAGGAGGCGATCCGCGTGACCGGCGCGATGAGCACGGCGCGGCGCGAGAAGTTCCGCGAGACCTTGCGTCAGCGCTGGATGCGGGATAACGGCACAGGGCTGAGCGTGCCCCTCGATGCCGAGCACCTGCGCCAGTTAGCCGAGTTTCCCTTCGTCGAGCGCGTCGTGCCGCTGGTGCAGATGCAGGGTTGGTTCCTCTTCAACGGCCGCTCCGTGAACGGGTCGGTAACCGGCACGCGGCCGGAGAATCCTCACTTCCGCGACCGGCTCGTCGCCGGCGAAGCCTTCACCGCGCCGGACGAGAAGGCGGCGCTGGTGAGCGAGTTCTTCCTTTATCGCTGCGGGCTAACGGACGAGGCCGACTGCGCGAACGCCATCGGCAAGACGCTGCGGCTGGAGTTTCGTCCCAACCAGCTGACGCCCGGCCTGACGCTGACGCTCGTGACGCCTCCCGGTTCCCGCAAGAATAGCCGGGAGGACGAACAACTACTGGCGAAGGTCGTTCGGCAGCTACCGGGCGCGCTGGGCTGTTTCGACCTGTCGCAGGAGGAGCACGAAGCCCTCAAGGCGATTGTCAAGCCTGCCGTCCCCGCCCCCGTTGAACCGACCCTGGTAGCGGAGTTCGTCGTCAAGGGCGTGTATCGATTGCCGGCGGCGGCAGACTGGATCAAGGCCACGGAACCGGGCGACGTCGAGGCCGACGTGGTTATTCCCCAGGAAAGCGGCGAAGCGTTGATCCGCGACGGGAAACCGTTCTTCGGGACCAGTTACGGCTATGCGATCGTCACGGTGACCGACGAGGAATTCGTCCGGGTTGTCATGGGGCGCATCCTGACGGCGGGTTATCGCGTTCACGCCCCGATCGAGTTCATCGAGCGCGAGCGCTTCCAGTACCTGATGATCTTTGTCGCGATGGCCTGTGTCGCCGGCGTGGCGCTGCTGGTGGCGGCGCTGGGCATCGCCAACACGATGCTCATGAGCGTCCTCGAACGGCACCGGGCCGGCGCTCGTCTCCGCGGAGACCGCCTGCGCCTCGGGCGTCGCGCCCGCGCACCCCGCCCCGGCCGCGAGCAACGTCGAGAGGAGCGCGCATCGCGCCACGCGGG
>JBBQPD010000012.1:0-19790 GCA_038331535.1 Gemmatales bacterium
GCAATGCCGCCCAGCGTCATCGTGTTGATTGAGAAGCCGAACCACGTGAAGACGAGGGCGGTGATGAGGACGGATAATGGAATGGCCGTCAGGGTGATCAGGCTGGTGCGAAAGTTCCACAGGAACAGGAACAGGATGACGAACACCCAGATGGCGCCGTCGCGGATCGCCTCGACGACGTTATTCACCGCCGCCCCGATAAAGTCGGCCTGCTTGAAGATCCGCCGTTCCAGGCGCACGTCCGACGGCAGTTCCTGCTGGAGTTCGTTGAGAACCTTGTCGATCTGGCGATCCAGGTCCAGGGTGTTGGCGTTCGGCTGCTTCTGCACCGTCATGATGACCGAGGCGCCGCCGGAGAGTCCTCCGTCTTCCTTGACCCAGGTGCCGCCCTCGCCGCGCTTGACGGGGCCGCCGAAGCGCACCTCCGCCACGTCCTTGATCAGCACCGGGCGCGGCTTGCGCCAGACGACGGGGGTGTCCTCGATGTCCTTCAGGGTCTGGCTCTGGCCGCTGATGCGAATCAGCGTTTCCTTGGCTTCGGGTGGTCGCTCCATGATGCCGCCGCCGGCCAGGGCGTTGGACTTCTTGGCTGCCTCCAAAAGTTGCTGTGGCGAGACGTTCTGGGCCGCCAGCCGGGCCGGCGAGGTGATGATTTGATACTGGCGCAGCGTCCCGCCCATCACGGTCACCTGCGACACGCCCTCGATGGCCAGCAGCCGGTTGCGCAGGAAGAATTCGGCCAGGGTGCGCAGCTCCATGGCCTTCTCCTCGCGCTCTTCCCGCGTCTTCGGCTCGGCGGTGGAACGGAGGCCGAGGAGCCGGATCTCGCCCATGATGGACGAAATGGGCGCCATGATCGGGTTGGCGTCCTTGGGCAGGCGCTCGCGCGCCAGCTGGAGTTTTTCCGAGACGACCTGGCGGTCCTGGTAGATGTCGGTGCCCCAGTCGAACTCGATCCAGACGACGGACAGGCCAATGGCCGAGGAAGAGCGGACGCGGCGAACGCCCGTGGCCCCGTTGAGCAGGTACTCGATGGGCCGGCTCACCAGCATCTCGACCTCCTCCGGCGCCAGTCCCGGAGCCTCGGTCAGGATGGCGACGGTGGGGCGGTTGAGGTCGGGGAAGACGTCCACCGGCATGTGCGCGATGCGGTAGGCGCCGGCCCCGATCAACACGAGGGTGGCCAGCAGGACCAGCATGCGGTTCTTCAGGGCGAATGCGATAACGTGGTTGAGCATGTTCTTCCCTTACCGGAGCGAGGCATAGGCCGTCTGCAGCCCCTCCGCCCCGCTCACGGCCACCGTCTCGTCGGCCTCCAGCCCGCGCAGGATTTCGACGTACTGATCGTCCGCCCGGCCCGTGTCCACCGGCTTGCGCTCGAAGCCGCCGTCCTTTGATTGCACGAACACGTAGGCGCGCGTGCCTTCGCGGACCACCGCCCCCAGCGGCACCGCCAGCGTGGGTTCGGGACGCTCCACGGTCAGGGTAAGCCGGGCGGCCATGTTGTCGTGAACCTCGGGTTGGCGCCGCGCCGTCGTCTCCCGCATTTCCACCCAGACGGACAGGGTGCGGTCCCCGGCGCCGAAGACCCTGCCGCTGCGGATCACTCTCCCGTTGGCCAAGAAGCCTGGATCGGCAACCAGGCGGACGCGAGCCTCCTGGCCGATGCGCACTTCCGACAGGTCGCGTTCGGATAGGTAGCCCTGGACCCAGGTGTGCTTCAGGTCGTGAAGCTGGAACAGCGGCTCTTCCGCCTTAATCACCTGGCCGAGGACTTTGTCGAACTGGACGACGACGCCATCGATCGGGGCACGCAAGGGCACCGCCTCGATCGGCTTGCGATCCTTCAGGACGCCGTCCACGACTCCGGAGTCGAGCCCGAGCGCAACGAGTTTTCGCTTCAGGCTGTCGCGGCGGTTGCGGGACTCGTTGCGATGACTCTCCGCCTCCCAGAGCTGCTTCCGGGCCACGGCCTGATCGGCCTTCTTCAGTCGATCGAGCGTTTCCTCTTCGAGTTCCAGTTGGAGTTGAGCCCGCAGCAACTCCAACTGCATGTTCTGGAGCTCCAGGCTGGCGATGTCGGACAGGGGTTCACCGGCCTTGACCCGCTGGCCCCGCTCGACGCGGATGCGGGTCAGCGTGCCCGGCAGCTGGGAGGAGGCTGCCGCGCGGTGGTCCGGGAGAACATCCACGCCGCCGTCGATCTCGATCACCTTCTCCACCACCCGGCGCCGTACACGCTCCACGCGCAGGCCGATGTTGCGGGCCGCCTGGGGACTGAGACGCAGCACGCCCTGCACGAAGAAACTGGCGAGCTCGTGGCTGCCCCTCGTCACCACTCGGTCCGTAACGAAGACGTCCCCCTGAACGATCTGAACCCCTTCCGGGGTCCGGAGTCCGAGGACGACGTTCTGACGCCGGTATTCCGACTCCTTCGCGTCGTCGGGGGTGGTTTCCACCAGGACGTAGCGCTCGGCCCCGTCCGCGACCACGGCCTGGCCCGGAACCGTCGGCAGGTCCTTCGGCGAAGGCAGCAGGACGCGGGCCTCGCCGTGCATTCCGGGCAGGATGAGCGGTTCCGCCGGGGGCGGTGGGTTGGGCAGTTCGGCCCAGACCGTTCCCAGATGAGTCTGCGGGTCGAGATAGGAGCCCTTCACACGGACGGTAAAGTCCTTGCTTTTGAAGACTTTGCCGGGGTAGGCAGTTAGCCGTAGTTCCACGGGCTGGCCGACCTCGACCTTGTGCAGGTCTTCTTCCAGCACGCCGATCTGGACCCAGACCGTGGACAGGTCCATGACCTCGAAGAGGTGTTCGCCGGGGTCCACGACCTTGCCGACGGCCAGGTCGGCGTGAATCACGGTCCCGCCGACTGGGCTCTTGATCGGGAGCGTGCGGACCAACTTCGAGTCCTTCTCGCGCAGAAGGCGGTCCAGAAGCTCCTGGCTCAGGCCGAGGCTCAGCCACTTGGCCTGGGCGACCTTCTGGGCGTTCTCGTTCTGCCGGTGTTTGCTCCACGCTTCCCGGTATTCCCGCTCGGGGATAGCCTGCTGGTCGGCGAGCGGCTTGAGTTCCGCGACCAGCTTTTCCGAGAGTTTGATGTCGTTTTGGGCGTTCAGCAGTTCCAGTTCCAGGTTCTCCAGTTCCTGGCTTTCGACTTCCGCAAGTATCGTGTTGGCGGTGACTGTGTCGCCCGGCCGGACGGCGAGGTGGGTGATACGTCCCGGGACGCGCGTGGTGACGTAGGCGTGCTGCTGCCACGGGGTGACCACGGTGGCGTAGGCTAACAGCCTCTCGGCGCCCGCCTTCTTCACCACCTCCACGGTCTCGACGTCGAGGATGTTCCGGGATTCGCGGCTGAGGGCGACGCCGACAACGTCGTCACCTTCCTTAATGGGTTTGGCCCCCTTCAGTGGCAGAGCGTCGTGGCCGGCGTGAGCCCAGACGAGGGTAACGGCGATGGTCAGCAGGGCGAATAGGGCGCCGGCCGAAACCCGGGTGAAGCGGCGGCCAGACACATGTTCCAGGTGGCGCGACGACATGATGATGAGGCCCTCGTTCGCTTGCCGACTTCTTGGCCTCTCCGATCAGGATCGGCGAGACCGTGCGTTATAATTGTGGTGATGGAAGCCCGGCCGACCGGGCCCAGGAATCGGCTGGCGGGCTTACGCCCGGAACCTGTTCGGCACGGGTTTTTCCTCACTAATTGCATCCGGTAGTCTGTTGAGTACCGGTCTCAAGGCCAGCTCCAGGAACTTCGCTCCAACACTTCCGGTCATTTCTCGCAACTGTCCTTCTTTCGCTGACCGACGGCCCATCGGACTCCCCGAGTCCGCGGCGGCAGCACCGAAGTGCCTAGCCGCCCCGTTTGCTTCAGCATGTCTTCGCCTCGCTGGCGGCCGGGCCTCTGGCGGCCGGGGGTGCTAACGCGCCGGTTCCGCCGGCGCCCTGATCCGCGATCACCTTCACGACGTACGTGCCGGGATCGCTCTTCACCTTGGCGGCACAGTCCTGGCAACAGACGTAAATCACCATTCCGGGCGTCGGCTTCCGACCAAACATCTTCCCAAGAGGGGACTGCTGTTTGGCACCGATGCTGGTTTCTACTGGGACCGCTACCCCCATCGACCCCAGCTTGTCGCCAGACACCGGGCAGATTTTCTGGCCTCCATAAGGTTCCGGTTCACGCGGCTGTGCGGACCCACCGAGTCCGAGAAAGCTCCCCGAAAACGAAGAGGAGGAGCTTCCGCCGTGCTTGCTTCAACAGCGTCCATACTCGGCCGTCACAGCGAGCGCAACCGCCGCCAACAGCCCTGCCCCAAGGGATCTCAGGGGAAACGTCCTTGTCGTCATGCCACTACTCCTTTCCATCCTTGGCCTCCGCCAGCGCAAGCAAGGCGCTTATCCCGGCGAAAGTGCTTCACGAGAACAGGCGCACGAGCGACCTTCGTCCGTTACTGTGTGGCGCCGCGTTCCGCCAAGACCTTGGGCAGGTACTTGTCCGGGTCGCGCTGGACCTTGGCGACACACCCCCGACAGCAGACGTAGACGGTATCTCCCCGAACGTTGACCGGGATGGGCGGCCCCATGGCCCCCAACTCGTCCCCCATCACCGGGCAGGTTTTCTGGCCGCCGTAGAGCTTGGCAACCGGCGCGGCCGCGACGCCCGGGGTCGCCGGAAGTGCGGGCGGGGGTGCCACGGCAGGGGCCGAATCATTGGTGCGACCGGAGCACCCGCCCGGACCAGTTCCGCTACAGCACCCGCCCCGACTGTGTCCACAACCGCTTAGCGCTACAGAGGCCGCCGCCAATCCCACCCACGCTGCCGAAAGCATCCTTGCCGTCATGACATTCTCCTTCATCCCCGTGTTGACCCGATTTCTACCGGGCGGCGCCGCACCTCAAGCTTCATGCGCGGCACCGCCTATTCCCCCGTTTTCACGGTCGCGTTACTTCTTCCTCTTGCTCTCCTTGACCTTGGCCTTCAACTCGGCGACCTTGGCCAGCGTCGCCTCGGGGTTGGCCAGCGCCTTCCGCTGACAGCCCTTGCAGCACAGGAAAACCGGCTGGTCCTTGACCATGACCTTGAGGGGCGTCCCCATCTCGCCCAGGCGGTTATCGGGCATCATGGGACAATACTCCTGCGCCTCGACGAGAACCTGATCTTCCTTGCTCAGTTTGGCGCGGGCGGCCTTGATCTCAGCCTCAATGGCTGCGGCGTCCTTCTTGTCCGGATCGGCGTTTACGGCGCAGCATCTCGCTCCCTTGCCGCAGCAGCCGCGGGCCACCGCCGGAGCGGTCTTGCTATCGTCCTCCTTGTTCGCGGCATCCTTCTTGTCCGCGACCGCGCTCTTCTCGCAGCAGGCCGGAGTCGTGCTCTGCGCCGGTTTGGCGCAGCAGCCCGCGCCCTTGCCGCAGCCGCCACGGCCCTCGGCCCACAGCCAACCGCCCGCCGCCGTCAGACCCAGGGCCAGCAGCAACCCGCCGAACAATTTGCTGAACATGTCGTGTCTCCTTGTAGAAAAAAACCGGTCTATTTCCTTGCTCGTCGAAAACACCCGGGTCGGGGGAGCCGCCGGCCCGGGATTTGACATCAAGACTGAGGCTTGGCCGTATACGTCCCAAAGGAGCCTTCCAGCTTTGCCGGCTTGTAACCGGCCCGTTCGATGGCCTCCCACAGCGCTCGCGGCGACGGGGATTGTGATTCCTTCGGGGTGATCGTCAGCGTGACCGTTTGCACGCTGGCATTCACGGCGGCGACCCCCGGCACCTCGTAGAGCTTGGCCGCCATTTTCTTGGCGCAGTCCATGCAGTGCATGTCGGACACGGTGATGGTCGTCGGCGCGGGCGGCGCCGCGCGCAGGTTGCCGGCCAGCGCCAGGACGGCCAGCGCCGCCAGGGTCAGTGCCTTGTTCCAGATTCGCATGTCATTCCTCCTTGAAAAAAAGGGCGATCGGAGCGTGCTGTCCAAACACGCTCGTTACTGGCCCTTCACATAGTCACCCGGTTCCTTGATGTCCTTGGGGTTCTCCTTCGACGTGCTGACGAACTCGTCCACACAGGGCGGACAGCAAAACTCGTAGGTCTTGCCGTCGATGATCCAGGTGAACTTCGGGTTGGCCTTGGTGAGGGTGATCGGGCAGATCTTGTCGCCGGGCTTCGGCTTGAGGTCGTGTTCCGCTTTCAGGCTCTTGAACTTCTGCGAGGCGGTCATGTTGCCGTTGGCCTTGATGTCCGCTTCGGTGTACTTGCCGCCAGGCGTCAGGTACAGCTTCTTCTCGTCGTCATTCGCGACCTTGGCGGGCATCGGCTCTTCCTTGTGGGCCGTGCCTTCCTCATGGGCTTCCGCGACGTTCTTGAATCCAACGCGGAAGCGCTCGCCGGCGATCTTCATGCTCGGAATGGTGATTTCCACCTTCCGGTCTTGAAGATCTTTCGGGAGTTGACCGACGAACAGCGAGGTTTTGCCCTCGGTGTCCCCGGGCTGGGGTTTCGACTGGAGTGCCATGACAGTCGATTCCGTACCTCCGTCGGGCTTGACGTAAGCTGTCAGCGTCTGGGCCTCGACCTCCTGGACCATCGCCTCGTCCTTGCCCAGGATGTAAAAGCGGACGCCGCCGCCCTTCTCGAATACGGCCTCGGCGTGGTACTTGTCGCGGCCGATCTCGATGATATTGCCGCCGTGGCCGCCGGGTTTGTGGCCGTGTTCGCCCTCCTTGGCGCTCTTAGCATCCGGTTGGGGTTGGCTCTCTTGCTCCTTTTTCTCGCCGGAAGGAGACGAGGGCCCGCGCCACCCGTCGCAACCGGCGACGTAGGCCACGGCCGCGGCGGCGAGGGCCAGGGCAGGGAAGCGGAGTATGCGCAGCATCGAATTCTCCTTGTTCGACAACGGGCGGCCGTCGAGGCCGGACCGTTATGCCTGTCGTTCGCCCGGTCCATCGGCCGCGAAACGCGGTGACGAGCGGAAGGGTCCGAACGCTTCAGAAGTTCAGAATGAAAAACGGTGGATGACGACGGACGAAGGCAGCGGCACGGCGCGCCGGTCCGAAATCGGGATGAGCAAAAGGGGGTTAGCAGCGCAGGACGTGGAGGGCGCGCAGCAGATCAC
This sequence comes from Gemmatales bacterium, assembly GCA_038331535.1. Lineage (GTDB taxonomy): Bacteria > Planctomycetota > Planctomycetia > Gemmatales > Gemmataceae > JBBQPD01. The sequence continues at coordinate 7,106 of JBBQPD010000012.1, forward strand.
GGGGTGATAGGCAAGGGAAGAGAGAATCCCGGCCGGCGTAGGGAATGCCCAACTCTGCGATGTCCGAGAGGATAGCGGGAAGCAGAGCCTGAAGGGTCATCGGCCCGAAGAGGGGGTTCCGCGAATCGACGCTTATGCCATCGTCCCGTTCCGCGGACAGCGCGAGCGACGAATCGTAGCAGTGTCCCTGGCACGGGCAGCCGGGAGATTCGGGGACATGCGAGTCATGGGACGAGAAACTCGAACGGTGTCCGCCGCAACAGCCCGAGTGGGGGGAGGATCTGTCCTCTTCCGTCCGCTGTTGGGGTTGAGCGGGATAGCCCACCGCGCAGCCCGTCCGGCAGCAGGGAGCAGGCCCTGCCAGCGTCACGAGCATCAAACAGGTGGTTACCGCCGTCCGAAACATGCCGTTCATTTCCTTCTGCATGACTTCGCGAAGGGTTATCAAGGATTGCTCGAAACTCCCACACCCTCATTATCGGTCGAGCCAGTGGCGAAAATCAACCCCTCCCGTTGGATTCGTTGAACGGGAGGTCTCTGACCAAAGGTTCTTTACCCCGCGAGCGAGAGGCGGTCAAGGCGGAAACGGCCCTGCCCGCCAGGGGACAGGGCCGTCTCGGGTTGTCGGTGGCGCGCTCACTTCTTGGCGTACTCGACCTTGCTTGGCTTGATGTACTTCTTGCCGTCCTTCTCGGAGATGGTGCCGATGACCGTGCCTTCCTTCTTGTCTCCGCCACAGACGGCTTCGTGGTACTCTTCTTTGTTGCCATTGTCATCGAAGAGGTAGGTGACGGTCTTGTCCCCTTCCTTGACCTGGATGGCGGTGGTGCAGGTTTTGGCTTCCTTGAGCGAGCACTTGGCGCAAAGGATCGTCCCCTTCAGGGTGACTTCCTTGGCTTTGTCTGTGCCCTTCTCTTCCGATGCGGCATTGCCGACGAGGACGGCCAGACCGATGAGAAAAGCCAGGGCCGAGAAAACGACTTTCATGGGAACATCTCCGAACAGGTTCAAGATTTCGAGTGCCCGGCCATGCGGCAGGGCGCACCGGACCTGGTCCGGCCGGAAGATTCTATGCGTCACGCCCTCGATGAGCAACGAACCGCAACTGATGGGGAAGTTTTCACCGCAGTCACCAAGCCGCCTTGCTTTCCCCTGACCCGCACAGCTACAAAGAAGAAGAGAAAAGAGGCCGCCTCTGACGACCTCGATACCGACTGAACGAACGGGTGGCTCGAATGGTCCGCGTCGTGCTACTTACTTATCTGATGATCGCCCACGTCGCAGACCCTCTGCTCTGCTGCTGCTCTGCCACGCGCTTTGCCGCTCTGATCTCGACCGAAGGGACAGGACGGTCGTCTTCTTCCTCCGCTTGCTGCGCCCATCACAGGCCCGGTGAAGAAAAGGGGCGGGTGCAAGACGGGAGGCCGATTGAGCCTCCCTCCTCGGAACACCCGATGTGTCCTTGCCAGCAAGAACCGTCTCGTCGCGCGCTGGCAGTCTTCGTGGAAACTGGGATCACCAGGCACGCTCCTCAGCGAGTGTTGTCGCCCGATGCGATCAATCTTTCGTTTTCGGTCCTATTTCAACACGATGCGTCCTTCGTCACGGCTTCTCAATGCTCTGGCGCTCGCTTTCGACTTCCATTCCTTTCTGCTGACGAACTGCTGCGCGTCTTTCACCTTCTCCGCTGCTAGCCTCCCCTTTTCCATGTGCTGTGGTGTGACCTCATTGTCCGTCCGGCTTCTGCTTTGAGCAGATAGGGTTTGCGTTTTTTCGCGGAACTCACCTCGAAGCACCGTGGTTGCACCCGGCCGTCGACCGCGTCAGACCCATTGGCGTGGCTAGTCATCATCCACGCGAAATGACGAACAGGTTCCACGGAAACGGGAGATGGTGTATGGCAAAGCGGAAAGCGTCGAGACCCCGCACGGAACGCTCGGCCGAGGAGCGGGCACACACCCGTTACGTCCTCTTGGTCATGGCCGTCACGGCCATACTGACCTCGACCGTGTTCTACCTGGCATGGAAGGGGTTGTCGAAGCCTCGTCAAGAGGAAAAAGTACATCCTCACCGAACTGCCCCGCACGGAGGCGTCGTCACGCCCGTGGGCAAAGGAGATCAGCACGACCACGCCGAGGCTGTCGTCGAGAAGGGAGGCGTCCTCACGGTCTATACCTACTCCGACGACGCTGGGACTGCCCTCGAAGTGGAATTGCAATTCCCGACTGCCCTCGTACGGCCAGATGGCGAGGTCGAAGCTGTGCCGGTAGTCCTGCTCCCATTCCCTCAGCGTGGCGACGGCCCCGGAAAGACGTCGCGGTTCACCTGCAAGCTCTCCCGCGAGTCTCGCGGCCGCTCCCTGGTCATCACGGTCGCCGACCTTGCTGTCGACCAGACGCGGTTCCGGCTGGAATTCGCCGCGACAGGCGGTGGGCAGGGCAACGAGGCGCCTGCGGCGGACACCGAGGAGGAGGAACGGCGACTGTTTTTGACCGCCAGGGGGAAATACACGGAGGCGGACATCAAGGCCAACGGAGCCGAAACCACCTCAAAGAAATTCAAGATGTTTCAACTGGCTCACGACCCGAAGCCCCGACCCGGTGATCGCATCTGCCCGGTCACACGAACCAAGGCGAGCGCGGCGTGTTCCTGGACTGTCGATGGCCAGGCGTACCTCTTCTGCTGCCCGCCCTGCGTCGAGGAGTTCGTTCGGGCTTCCAAGGAGCGGCCCGACGAGGTCCGCCATGTCGCCGATTATATCCAGAAGTGAACAATGAGTGTCGAGAAGCCGTTGGAGTCGCTCGGCTCTTCCGTTTCGCGCGGATTCCTACCGAGACCTGCGCGTTGAAGAGCGGGGACAGCCATCATGAGCCACCCTTACTACACGCCACTTCCGAGGAGGATTGCCATGCTGACGTTCCGCGAAATCCAGAACTGCGAGGGCTACTACTACAACCGGGTAACGGGCGACGTGCTACGCAACGTCGGCCCGGGGCTTTCCTGCTGCTGGTCCGAAGGCGCATGGGAGGAGACGGGCGTGACTTCCGATCCGGAATCGCAACAGTATGAGTGGCTGACTGCCGACGTAATGCTGCCGTTTGTCCTGATCGAGCAGGAAGTCCTCTCCAGGTACGGCGGCCCTCTGTCCGGCCGCGTGGTTAACCGGCAGACGGCAGTGCAACCAGACGGCGGACTCCGAACGGAAGAGGCGAGTACGAGGCTCCCCGATCTTCCGCCTGGATGACCGAGGACAGGAGGTTCTTCGTGTGCTGACGAACGGACTCCCACGAAAGACCGTCCCGGCTAGTAGACGACCGAGAAGCCGCCGTCGGCTCGGGCGAAGACCGCCACCAGACTCCAGGTCGGCACACCGTCGGCACGCCCCTTCTCACTCGTGGGCTTGCCTTCCTTGTCGAAGACCTGCCAGGCTACCGCGCCTCCACGGTTCCAGCCCATCCCCTCCGTCCAGACGAGGATGGTTTCTCCGCGAGCGTTGCCGGCGACGACCGGGTGCTTCCTTCCCTTGTGCGTCCCCGGAGCGGCGATCGGCTCGGATCTCTTGCCGGTCGCCGGGTCGATGCGGGTCATGTACACCTGCCCGTCGGTTTCCCAGGCGGCCAGGACGTCGTTCCCGGTCTCGGCCAGTGCGAAACTGCTCATGGGGCAAATGCCCACGTTCCATTTCTGTATCTGGTCACTCTGGAACTTCTCTCCCTGGTCCTTGGAGACGAGCAGGTAGGTGTCCCGGTTCACCCCTTTCGCCGCCGAGCGATACAGAAGGTAGATGTTCCCCTTGCGGTCGCCGAGTGCCCGCATGCCGCAACAGCCACAGACGCCGGTCGCCTCGTCGGAAACCGGTTTCTCGCGGGCGAATGTCTTGCCTTCATCCGACGAGCGGGCCAACCACACGCGCCGGCTCTCCTCGCCTTTGAGTCCCGGCGCAGGCGCGTGCCAGGAGACGTAGACGTTTCCAGCGTCGTCGGCGCCGACCGAACCGCCGCCGTCCAGACCGACCGCGGCGTCAATCACATTTCGCTCCGGCTCGAACGCCGTTTTCTCGTTGTTCAGGCGGGCGTAGAGCATCGGCGCGGCGTGCGCCTGTCCTTTGGCCTTGTTCGATCCCATCCACGCGACATGCACGCGGCCCTGCTTGCCGACCGCCAGGTGAGCGCCCCGGATATTGCCGGTCGCGACGGCGCTGCCGGCATGACTGTTTACACGCAGAGGTTCCGAGAAGTGGGCACCGCCGTCGCGGGAGAAGGCGTAGAAGACGTCGCCGTTCGCGGGTTCACCGCGGAAGTAGATCATGTGGACGACGCCTTTGCTGTCCACAGCGACCTGCGGTTGGATGCCATGGTTGGGCACGCGCAGGGCAGTGGTTTTCCCGGATTCTTCCGCCTTCACCGGTCCGTCTGCGGCCTGAGCGACGGGCACGCTCAGCGGCATCCCTTGGAACACGAGCAGGCCCGCGCCGAGGACTGCCACGGCTACTCCGAGGAGTACCGCCGTGACGGTTTTTAGTTTGGTGAGTAACATGGATTTCAGCACTCCTTCCATCAGACTGGACACGTTTGTCGAGATCATACCAGCCGTTACCTTCCCGGCCGCGACGAGACTTGCAGCCTGAACCGTGGCAGCCAACAAGGGAGTTGGCACGGAGGAAGATGCCGCAGAAGCGGACAACACGGACGCCAGCACGCCCCCCCCGGCAGCACCAGCCGTGCGGTAACGCCAGCAGCAAGCTGCAAGCGAGCATCAAGGATCGCAGGAGGGTGGTTTGCATGGCCGTTCCACAAGACTCGGCAGAACGAACTCACTCAATCAATGGTCTACCCGGCGAGTTGCCGGAAGTCCACAGTGACAGTCCGCCGGTTACACGCTGTATTGACAAGGGACGGAGCGACCGGCATCGAACTGGGCTGCTTTTCGCACAGCGGTGAATCCGAATGGGAGTCTGGCAATCTGGGCTGCATGGGTCGCCGTGGCGGGTCGCTCTGGTTTTGTCGGTCGGAATCGTTAAACTGGCAAAGGGTTTCGTGCCGAAGAGGATCGCATGTACCGCCGTGTCGTGTCCCTAATTCTGTTGCCGTGTGTGCTGCTGACCCAATCAGCTGCCGCTCTCGGTCACACGCACGGCGGCAGCCAACCGACCGGACACGACCTCCGTCCGCATTTTCACACGAACTCGATCCCGGCCTCTCACGAACACGGCCACCATCACCACGGCCGCGACGATCACCATCACCATGACGAAGGGGATGACGGTGACGAGCCGGACACACCCGAGCCGCTGTCCGACCACGACTCCGACGCCGTCTTTATCCCCAGCGTTGACGTCGTCATCAACGATCGTTCTGCGGTTGACGAGGAGCTGACGGGTTCCCCGCTGTGGGCACCTGTCGGGCTGAACCTCGCCACCGCCCTCTGGGCCGACCCGCCCTCAGTGACGGCGAACTGGACGCACCCTCCGCCTCCGGCAGGGTGCTTCTGCGCGCTCTACGTCCGCCACCTCGCACTTCTGATTTGAGCGTCCGTCGCCGCGCTAACGGGCCGACGCGATCCTTGCGCCTCCACCCCGTTTTCTTTTCGCGTGGCGTTGCCCGCCGTCGCCGCCAGCCGCTGCGATGGTGGTCACGACCGCAATCCCGAACAACTCCATTGTCTCGACCGGGCAGCACGCTCGGCTGAATGACTCACGGATCTCAACAATTTAGCGCTCTGCATGATGCGGAGGAGGTGGCTATGCGTGCGTTCCCGGCTTCCATCGTTTTCGGGCTAATCGGCTTTGCCCTGGTCGGCTGCTCGATCCCAACACAATCGCACGGCCCGGCGACCGGCGTCGGCGTCGTCAACAGCTCCCCGCAACCTGTCGTGCAGGCCGGGTACTTCGCGGGTGACAACAAACCCGGCGAGGAGCTGCCGCCCCCGAAGAATTTCGACAAGGAGTCGGCTACCCGCAACGGAAACACCGAGGCTGTTGGGTTGCAGGACCTAGTCGGGCTGACCCTGGAACGCAACCCACGGCTGGCTCAAGCTGGCTACGCGGTTAAGGCCGCGCAGGGCAGAGCCACCCAGGCCGGCCTGTACCCCAATCCCACGGTCACGATCCGCGACGACGAACTTGGCGACCGTACCGGCCGGGCTGGCATCATCACGGCCCCCTACATCAGTCAGGAAATCGTCACGGCTGACAAGCTGAAGCTCAGTCAGTCAGCCGCTCTCCGCGAGGTGGATCAGGCCACCTTGTCCTTACGCGCCGAGCGCTACGGGCGCCTCACGGCCGTACGGCAGGGCTACTTCGAGGTGCTGACCCTGCAACGTCGCCTGGGCATCCTCGAAGAACTGGTCAAGCTTGCGAGCCAGACAACGCAGACGACGAAGAAGCTCATGGAAGCGAAGGAGGCGACACGACTCGACCTCCTCCAGCTGGAGACTGATCGGGAGCGGTATCGGGCCGAAAAGGAGGCCACCCGACGGGAATTGCCCGCCGCAATGCGCCGCCTGGCCGCCAGCGTCGGCATCCCGACCCTCCCCTGGGCGACCGTGGCCGGCTCGCTGGAGGCTCCGGTTCCCGACTACGACATCGACGTGGCGTGCGCGTTCCTGATGCAAACCCACCCCGAGGTCCGTTCCGCCCAGATCGGTGTCGAGCGCGCCCGACTGCTTCTCCAGCGCGCCCAGGCTGAGCCGGTACCCAACGTTACCGTTGGGGCGGGCTACATCTACCAGCACGAGAATCGCTCCCATGACGCGGCCATCGGCGTCAGCCTCCCGGTGCCGGTGTGGAACCGCAACGAGGGGAATATCGCCGCCGCCCAGGCCCAGGTTGGCGAGGCGCAGGCGCAGGTCGGCCGGGCCCAGACCGACCTTGCCGAGCGGCTGGCCGCGGCCTTCGGCCAGTACGCCTCGGCCCGCCAGCGCGCGGAGCAGTACCGCACCGAGATCCTGCCCCGAGCTCGCGAATCCTATCAGCTGTCGCTGAAGGCGTATCAGGGAGGCCAGTTCGAGTATCTCCGAGTGTTGCAGACCCAGCGGGCGGTTGCTGAGGCCAACCTGGAATACAACCGTGCCCTCGGCGAGATGTGGCGTGCGGCGAGCGAGATCGCGGGGTTCATGCTCGAAGATGAGTGGCCGTGCCCGTCGCCCACAGCGCCCACACCTCGTCCCGTAATCGACGGCGGGCCACACGTCCCGTCCCCTGAAGGAGGTCCGTTCCCATGACACCTGACATTGTGAGCTTCCGGCGGCCGCCACGGCGCTTTCGCCTGCTGCCGGTCCTCGCCGCCCTTCTCCTGACTTTGCCGTCCGCCTGCAATGGGAACAGGGAGGCTGGAGGCGGCGACGCGGCCGAAAAGGGCAAGAAGGGCCCCGACAAGGGAGATGAGACCAAAGGACCGGCAGAGGTCACTCTCACACCCGAGGCCGTCGCGAAGTACGGCATCCGGGTGGAGCAAGTGACGGTCCGGGTTCTGACCCCGACGTTCGTCGCCCCCGGGGAGGTGGCATTCGATACCGAACGGATGTCGTACGTCGGGTCGCCTGTCACCGGACGGGTCGCCGAGCTGAAAGTCCGGATCGGTGGCGCCGTGAAGAAGGGGGACGTCCTGATCATTGTCGAAAGCCCCGAGTTCGCCGCGGCGCAGGCCGATCACCTCCAGAAACAGGCCGGAGTTGGGGCCGCGGCCCCGTCGGTCGAGGTGACGCGCAGCGCCTACGACCGGGGCAAGAAGCTGTACGACGAGAGCCGCGGGCAGAACATGACGTTGACGGAGGTCCAGAAGCGAGAGACGGAGTACCGAGGGGCGGAAGGCACCTGGCGGCTCGCCCAAGCGGCCGCGGCGGCTTCGCTCAACCGACTGGAAGTGCTCGGCCTGGGGGCCGACGCCGTCAAGACGCTCGAGAGCGGCGGCCGGATCGACTCGCGGTTCGTGATCCGCTCCCCGATCGCCGGCCAGGTGATCGAACGCCCCGTCACACTCGGCGAACTCATACGGCCGGACAAGGAGTCTCTCATCACGGTCGCTGATCTTTCGACCGTCTGGGTTCTGGCCGATGTCCCCCAGTTCCGGCTCAAGACGCTCACTGTCGGCGCGGCCGCGCGCATCAAGACCGATGAAGGGGCGGGCCCGCTCGCCGGGACGGTCTCCTACCTCCCGCCGCAGCTCGACCCCTTCACGCGCACGGCCCAGGTGAGGATTGAGGTCAGAAACCCAGGTGGGTTGCTGCGGGCGGGAGCTTTCACACAGGTGGAGATCGCGGCGGGGAAGCCGGAGCCGGACGCCAAGCCCGTGGTGGCGATCCCCGACGAGGCGGTGCAGACCATCGACGGCAAACCGTCCGTCTTCGTCCCGGTGGCCGGCAAGGAGCACACGTTCGCCAGGAAGGTTATCGCCGTCGGCCCTGACGCCGGCGGGATGGTGACGGTGACGGCAGGGCTCAAGGCCGGCCAACCCTTCGTCAGTTCGGGGACGTTCATTCTCAAGGCCGAACTCGGAAAATCGTCGATCGACGACTGACGCCGCGCGGGCGGAAGGTCGTGGCGGGGCGGGGTCTGCGCTACCGCCCCACGGCGGCCGTTGCTGGAGGTAGTTGCGATGCTGGAACGATTACTGGGTTTTTCCATCCAGAACCGCTGGCTGGTGCTCCTGATGGCGGTCCTGGTGGCGGCCGTGGGCGTCTACTCGCTCAATCGCTTGCCCATCGACGCGGTGCCCGACATCACCAACAACCAGGTGGTCGTCAACACGCTCTACCCGGCGTTCTCGCCCACGGAGATCGAACGGCAGGTGACGTTCCCGATCGAGACGGCCCTTGCGGGCATCCCCGGCCTCCAGTACACCCGGTCGCTGTCCCGCAACGGGTTCTCGCAGGTGACGGTGGTGTTCGACGACGACGTGAACATCTACTTCGCGAGGAATCAGGTCAACGAGCGCCTGCGTGAAGCCAAGGAGGCACTCCCGCCAGGTGCAGAGCCGAAGATGGGTGCGGTCACGACCGGGCTGGGCGAGATTTACTCCTACGCCGTGGAGTTCGAGCACCCCGACGGGAAGGGGGCCGGGGTCGCCGACGGCAAACCTGGCTGGCAACCGGACGGGTCTTACCTGACGCCCGAGGGCCAGCCGCTGACCACGCCTCTGGAGAAGGCGGCCTACCTGCGGACGGTGCAGGACTGGATCATCCGCCCGCAGCTGCGAGGCGTTCGAGGCGTGGCGGGCGTGGACTCCCTCGGCGGCTACGAGAAGCAGTACCACGTCCAACCCGACCCCATGCGGCTGGTCAGCTACGGCTTGACGTTCGGGGACGTGATCGCGGCGCTTGAGAAGAACAACGTGAGCACCGGGGCCGGTACCGTCGAACACAAGGGTGAGGCGTACACCGTTCGCGCCGCCGGGCGAATCGCCGACGAGCGGCAAATCGCGGACATCGTTGTCGGTTCCCGCAACGGAACCCCGATCTACATCCACGATGTAGCGAAGGTAGGCATCGGCAAGCAGTTGCGGACCGGCACCGCCAGCAAGGACGGGCAGGAGGTGGTGATTGGGACCACCCTCATGCTGCTGGGCGCCAACAGCCGCACCGTCTCCCGGGACGTGGACGCGAAGCTGGCCGAAATCAACAAGACGCTGCCTTCCGACATCCACGCGACCACGGTGCTAAACCGCACGAAACTCGTGGACGCGACGATCCATACGGTGGGCAAGAACCTTCTGGAAGGGGCTGCCCTTGTCATCGTCATCCTCCTCCTGTTGCTTGGGAATGTCCGGGCCGCTCTGATCGCCGCGCTGGCCATCCCGATGTCCATGCTGATGACCGCGACCTGCATGGTCCAGTCGAAAACCAGCGGCAACCTCATGAGCCTGGGGGCCATCGACTTCGGGATCATCATCGACGGGGCGGTGATCATCGTCGAGAACTGCATCCGCTGCCTCGCCGAGAAACAGCACCGCCTGGGCAGGACACTGACGCTCGGGGAGCGATTGGAGACGGTCTTCGAGGCGAGCAAGCAGGTGCGCAGCGCCACGGCCTTCGGAGAGGCCATCATCGTCACGGTGTATTTCCCCGTCCTCTTTCTCACCGGGGTCGAGGGGAAGATGTTCCACCCGATGGCCCTCACCGTCATCTTCGCGCTAGCCTCCGCGTTCGTCCTGTCGCTCACCCTGGTGCCGGCTCTCATCGCGATCCTGGTCCGCGGAAAGGTGACGGAGAAAGAAAACTTCCTCATCCGCGGGGCCAAGTGGGTCTACGCGCCGCTCGTCCGCGGCGCAGTCCACTGGCGGTGGGCGGTGGTGCCCGCCTCGGTCCTGGCCTTCGCCGCCTCGTTGCTGCTGTTCACCCGGCTCGGGCAGGAGTTCACCCCGACGCTGGACGAGAAGGACCTGGACATTGAGGTCGTCCGCATCCCGAGCACCGCCCTGAGCCAGACAGTGGTCATGCAGCTCGACGTGGAGAACGCGATCCGCAAGCACCCCGAGGTGGCGACGGTGTTCTCCAAGATCGGAACCGGCGACATGGCCAACGACCCCATGCCGCTAAACGCCGGCGACACGTACGTTATGCTCAAGCCGCGCGCGCAGTGGCCGGACCCCGACCTCTCCAAGGCGGAGTTGATCGAGCGGTTCGACAAGACCATGGCGAAGCTGCCCGGCAACCAGTACACCTTCAGCCAGCCGATCCAGATGCGGTTCAACGAGCTGATTGCGGGCATCAAGTCCGACGTTGCAATCAAAGTCTACGGGGAGGAGTTCGACCGGATGGTGCCGACCGCCGAAGCGATCGCCCGCGTGCTGCAAGAGATTCCGGGAGCCGCGGACGTGAAGGTGGAGCAGACCGAAGGCGCGCCGGTCATGAACATCAACGTGGACCGGGGAGCGATCGCCCGCTACGGGATCAACGTGTCGGACGTTCAGGACGTGATTGCCGCGGCCGTGGGCGGGCGGCAGGCAGGGCTGGTGTTCGAGGGCGACCGCCGGTTCGACATCGTCGTGCGGCTACCGGACGACATGCGCCGCGACCTGCGGGCGCTGGAGGATCTGCCGATACCGCTGCCGCGGGCAGACGACCCGGGCCGTCAGCCACGGCGGAGTGCCTCGGCAGGCCAAGTTCGGGCCCGCCGGCCGGGCTTCGTCCCGCTGGGATCGATCGCCAAGATCGAGTTGAGCGAGGGGCCGAACCAGCTTAGCCGTGAGAACGGAAAGCGGCGCGTGGTCGTCCAGGCCAATGTCCGCGGACGAGACATGGGTTCCTTCGTCGCCGAGGCCCAGCAGCGGATTGACCGGGAGGTGCAGATCCCTTCCGGCAGTTGGGTGCAGTGGGGCGGGCAGTTCGAGAACATGCTCGCCGCCCGGCAGCGGCTGATGGTCGTCGTGCCGGTGTGCTTCTTGCTCATCTTTCTACTTTTGTTCGGCACCTTCAAGTCGGTGAAGTACTCCCTGATCGTATTCAGCGGCGTGCCGTTGGCCCTGACTGGCGGCCTTGTGGCCCTGTGGCTCCGGGACATTCCTTTTTCGATCTCGGCGGCCGTGGGCTTCATCGCGCTCTCGGGGGTCGCCGTGCTGAACGGGTTGGTCATGGTGACATTCATCAACCAGCAGCGGCAGGAGGGAGTCGGGCTTGAGGAGGCAATCGTGGGAGGGTCCCTTACTCGGTTCCGGCCCGTACTCATGACCGCTCTGGTCGCCGCCCTGGGCATGACGCCGATGGCGCTGGCGACCGGGACCGGGGCGGAAGTCCAGCGGCCGCTGGCCACGGTGGTGATCGGCGGGATCATCTCGTCGACCGTCCTCACCCTGCTTGTGTTGCCGGCCCTGTACCGCTTGTGCCACCGGCCGGACGCCATGCACCAAACGAGCGGTGACCCAGAGGCTGTCGTCGCCACTACGGTTGCCGCAAGCTATGCCGGGCCTGATGCGAGTAATCTAAACGGAGAGACCAAGCCCAACAATTCTGGTACGCACGAAAAACCCACCCGCGAGACAGTACCGAGTGGCACCGGGGCGAAAGGGGTAGCGACGGGCATCTCGGAGGATTCCACGCCTGAAACCGGCGAGGAAGCTGTGGCCCCCGTCCCGACTGAGAATGAGACGATTTCCGGCCCGGTCTCGGAGCCGGCAAAGTCCCGGGTAGAAGTGAAGTAGAAGGCCGTTCGGGCTCTCGGCGGACACTGACCTTCATCAATCTGGAAGATGAGTCGCGTAGGTTCCCGGAGTATACGTGCCGGTAGGCTGACGGTCGTCGCAGCGCGGGTTCCTTCGACAGAAGGAGTTCCCTTACATGGTGGTAGATCGCCCTAATGTGGTGTTTCATCTGTGTGAGGCAACACGGCTCGAAGAAACGGCACACTCCGTTGGTCGCCGTGGCGACGTGAAACGAACTCGTTACCGGGCTTCCCGTGCGGGCCGGCGACCGTTCGTCTTGTGCGGGACTTCGCAATCCAGAGGCAGACAAGCCGGGCAAAGACTCCGCAGCGGGTTGGTTTCCCCTTTCCCAAGGGCAGGCGGGACGGGCATAACTTCCTTTTTGCCCTGAAGGATAGAACAGACTTGCTCCTCGAAGGTCTGCTGATCGACCGCGTACATTCCTCCCCTGGCTCCCTCATATCCGCAGTTCCAAGTTGCCAAGGCCTGGCCGTAGCGGAAGGCCTCGCGGAGATGTCGGTCTTGCAATTTGACAAAAGTCGCGGACCCAC
>JBBQPD010000013.1:0-19644 GCA_038331535.1 Gemmatales bacterium
CGCATCACCCCGCTCGCCCGCACCTGCGACCTGATCCTGCCGATCAAGCCCGGACGGGACGCAGCACTCTTCGCCGGCGTCCTGCACCTGATGATCGAGAACGACTGGCTCGACCACGCCTTCATCCGCGAGCACACCGTCGGCTTCGAGAAGGCCGCCGAGGCTGTCCGGGAGTGGACGCCGCGGCGGACAGCCGAGGTGACCGGTATTAAGGAGCCCGCGATCCGCCAGGCCGCCGAGTGGTGGGGGACAGCGAAGACGAGCTTCTTGATGCACGCCCGGGGGATTGAGCAGCACGCTCACGGAGTCAACAACTGCTTGGCGTCGATCAACATCGTGCTGGCGTCAGGGCGGCTCGGCCGGCCCGGCTGCGGGTACTCCACGATCACCGGCCAGGGCAACGGTCAGGGCGGCCGGGAGCACGGGCAGAAGTGCGACCAGCTGCCCGGGGGGCGCGACATCGAGAACCCGGAGCACCGTCGCCACGTCGCGGGCGTCTGGGGTGTCCCCGAGGAGGAGTTACCGCGGGCCGGCGTTGATTGCTACGAGCTTTTCCGGAAGGTCGAGCGCGGCGAGATCAAGGGCCTCCTGTCGTGGTCGTTCAACCCGGTCGTGTCGCTCCCCGACAGCGCGTTCATCAAGCGTATGCTCCAAAAGCTGGAGTTCGTCGCCAACGTGGACTTCTTCCTCAGCGAGACGGCGCGGTTCGCCGACGTGGTCCTCCCCGGGTCGCAACACGAGGAAGACGAGGGGACCGTTTGCTCGACCGAGGGGCGGGTCCTCAAGATCAACCAGGCGGTCACGCCACCCGGAGACGCGAAGCAGGACTGGCGAATTCTCCAGGGCGTCGCCAAGGCTCTCGGGCGGGAGCGGGGATTCACCTTCAACAGCCCCGCCGAGATCTTCGACGAGCTGCGGCGGGCGTCGCAGGGCGGCATTGCCGACTACTCGGGCATCACGTACGAAAAGATCGAGGCCCGGCTGGGCGTCTTCTGGCCATGCCCGGCGACCGGGCCCAACGGCGAGCCGGTCGATCACCCGGGCACCCCGCGGCTCTTCGAGCCAGGGTCATGGAACCCGGTGGCGAAAGGCGCCGGCCCGTTCTACTTCCCCGACGGCAAGGCCCGGTTCCACGCGGTGACGTACGAGCCGCCGACGGAGGACACCGACGCCGAGTACCCGGTGATTCTGACTACCGGCCGGGTGGTGAGCATGTTCCTCTCGGGCACCCAGACGCGGCGCATCGGCCCTTTAGTGGATCAGTACCCCGAGCCGAAATTGGAGCTGCACCCGCACCTGGCGAAGCAGCACGGCATCGCCGACGGCGACTGGGTGACGGTGGAGTCGCGCCGGGGCCAGATGACCGTCCGCTGCCAGGTCGTGACGACCATCCGCCCGGACACGGTGTTCGTCCCCTACCACTGGGCCGGGGAAAGGAGTATCAACCTGGTGACGATCTCCGCCCAGGATCCGATCTCGAAAATTCCGGAATACAAGGTCTGCGCCGTCCGCCTGCGCAAGGCGGAGGAGCCGGAGTACGCGAAGCGACTCGAACCGCAGCAATGAGCTGCTTACGACAGGGAGTGGGGCATGCACGCCACCGAGATGGAGTTCTTCATCGACCCGGCCCGCTGCATCGGCTGCCAGGCGTGCGTCCACGCCTGCGCGGAGTGCGAGACGCACAAGGGGCACTCGATGATCCACCTGGAGTACGTCGATCGCGCCACCTCGACGCAGACGGTGCCGACGGTGTGCATGCACTGCGAGTCGCCAACCTGCGCCGACGTTTGCCCGGCAGACGCGATCAAGCGCTCGAGCGATGGGCGGGTCATGACCGCCCGCAAGCCGCGCTGCATCGCCTGTTCGAACTGCGTGCTCGCCTGCCCGTTCGGCGTGCCCAAGATGCTGGCCGAGCTCGACCTGATGATGAAGTGCGACATGTGCTACGATCGGACCTCGACCGGACATAAGCCCATGTGCGCCACCGTCTGCCCCAGCCAGGCTCTCTTCTACGACACCCGCGCGGAGGTCGATCGGCTGCGAAAACGCACCCGGCCGATCGATGAGTTCCAGTTCGGCCGGCAGACGGTTCGCACGAAGGTGAACATGATGGTGCCGAGGGACAGCACCGTCGAGCAACTGGACATTACGGCCGCAATGCACGAGCCCCCGGCGGGCCGGACGATCGCGCTGAACCTCCTGACGCTGGAGAGATGAAGGAGCCGTCATGAGCCTTTCCCAGGGCGAACAGGACCGCGAGTACCCCGACGGACGGCCGCTGTCCGCCCAGCCGCGCTGGTGCCAGGACTTCCCGACCGACATCCCCGAGGACGACGCCCTCGCCCGGCGGGAGTTCACGAAGTTCCTGGTGCTGACCAGCGGGGCATTCGTGGCCGGCCAGTGCTGGATCGGGCTGATGAGCCTGCTGAGGAATGACAGGCCGCCCCCCGAGAAGCGACTCGCCGCCGAGGGGGACGTGCCGCCCGGCGGCGTGGTCGAGTTTCGCTACCCGACCGAGGACGACCCGTGCCTGCTCATGCGCCTCCAAGACGGCCGGCTGGTCGCCTACGGACAACAGTGCAGCCACCTGTCCTGCGCCGTGATCCCCGAGCCGGCTCGAGGCCACCTGCGCTGCCCGTGCCACAACGGCTACTTCGAGATCAACGAGGGCCGCCCGGTCGCCGGCCCGCCGCGCCGCCCGCTCCCGCGGATCAAGTTGGAGGTGCGGGGCGGGGTCATCTACGCGACCGGAGTGGAGCTGCGCACCGCATGAAACCTCGACTGACACGCTCACAGAAGGCACCGATCTTCGGCGGCATCAGCCTGATCGTCACCCTCCTGGTGGTGCTGCAACTCTGGCTGCTCACGGCGACGATGAACGCGTGGCTGGGCGGGGACTCGTCCGTCGTCTGGCCGGCGATGCTCGCGAGCCTGGGCTGTTTCCTCGTCAACGTGTGGCTATTGCGGCGGGTCTTCTACCTCCAGGGGCCGGGAGACTGACATGGGACCAGCCGCGTCGGTGGAGCCCGGACTCAGCGTACGGGGTCTTCCGCCAAACATCTTCGCGATTGTGATGGCGACGGGCATCGTCTCGCTCGCCGTCTATGGTGCCGGCTGCCGCCTCCTGGCACACGGGCTTTTCTGGCTGAACGTCGGGCTGTACGCCGTCCTCTGGGCCCTTCTCATCGTCCGCGTCCTGCGCCACCGCGCCGACCTCGCCGCCGACCTGGCGAGCCACGCGAAGGCCCCCGGCTTTTTCACACTGGTGGCCGCGCCATGCGTGCTTGGGAACCAGTGCGTGCTGCTCTTTGGCGCCGGAGCGACTGGCCTGACGCTGTTGGTCGTCGGGGCGCTATTCTGGCTCGCGCTGAGCTACGTTATGGTGCCGGGGCTGATGGAGGTGGCGGCGAAACCCAAGCCCGAGGAGGGGCTCAACGGCGCCTGGCTGCTCACGGTCGTCGGCACTCAGGCGGTCAGCGTGCTCGCGTCCCGGCTCGTGCCCGCGCTCGCCGAGGATGCGCCCGAGGCGCCGCTGTTTCTGGCCCTGGCGTTCTGGCTGGTGGGCAGCATGCTGTACGTCTGGCTGATCGCGCTCATCTTTCACCGCATCCTGTTCCTGCCCCTGTCACCGCGCGAGATGACGCCGCCGTATTGGATCAACATGGGGGCGATGGCCATCTCCACGCTCGCCGGTGTCTGCCTGGTGGGCGAGGCCGGCCGAATACCGCTGCTGACCGAACTGCAGCCCTTTCTGAAAGGGATGACGCTGCTCTTCTGGGCGACGGCGACGTGGTGGATCCCGGTGCTCCTCGCGCTGGGGGCGTGGCGACACCTGGCCAAGCGCGTCCCGTTGACCTACGAGCACGGCTACTGGGCCGCCGTCTTCCCGCTCGGGATGTACACCGTCTGCACCCAGAACTTGATCCGGGTTTTCCGGCTGCCGTTTCTGGACCCCATCCCGGCCGTGTTCGTCTGGATCTCCCTAATGGCCTGGGGGTTGACGTTCATCGGCCTGGCCCGGCATCTCGGACTCCTGTTGACCGCAGGCATGATTCCGCCGGAGCCGCCTCCGGACGGAGAACGGCCAGAGGAGACTCAACGGGAGACGATGGCCGGCCGGTAATAGGAACCGAGAGGTCTGCCCGTCCCGAAAATGCCATTCTGGCGGCTATTAGTGACGATTCCTCGGTGCCGAGAGTTCGGCGCTATCGAAATCTGTCTGAGTCCCTCAGAATAGCCTCTTCGGTAGGTAGCGACGCCAATCGCCCGGTTCTTCGATAGACTCGCACGCTGGATCAGGAACTGAGGAGTCCTCTCGGGGAGCTTTCTTCCCGACGAGAAACGGCAATGATCCTGTTTTGAGCTACGTTCCGGCTGCTGCACGCCACCAGTGCCAGCCGAGCTACCCTCGTCGGCGACATTCTAGCCCCGCGCCAACAACGCGGCGTCCTTATCCGCTACAAAACGCGGCCGCGCCTGCGGCTGAGCGATCGGCTCCTCTGAGTGTTGCTGTCGCCGTAGTTCTCCGGCTGGCGCTCCTGGCTGGTGATCCTCAAGCCGGAGACCGTTATCGCCTGGCATCGCCAGGGTTTCCGCCGCTTCTGGCGCTGGAAGACCGGCAGTAGTTCCGGCCGACCGACGATCCCGCGCGAAGTTGTCGCCGTCATTCGACCTAACGCCAGAGACAACTGGCGCGCCCGTATGGTCAAAATACTCGGCCGACCATCAACCGCAGACTGTAATGGGACTTATGACGGCCGCGATCAACTCATTTCGTCCGGGAGAGTAGTTGGACAGCGCCACTTTCGCACCTGCAATGACGGGAAGTCCAGCCTGCTGAACAGTATAGCCGCTCAGGTTGACGACGGAGGGATGCAGGATTTGATGCGATCGGCATCAATGCCCAAGGATCGCAGTCGAGCCTTGCGTGTTTTGGCGTGGGAGCGCCACGCCTGGGCATTGCGACGCTGGTAGTACTGCTGCTTGGCTAACTCGCGTTGCAAGCGCGCTATCTTGGTCTGTGGTGGCTGCGCTGTCTCCATCCAGGCGTTCATGGCTCGTCGCACTTGCTCGGTCGTCAGGTGTTCTAGCGGGTCAGCGTGCATCGCTGTGTCGTCGAACTTCTGACGCATGCGGGCGCAGAACAGGTGGGTCAGTTGGGTCAGGTAAAAATGCCGGTGCAGGCAACGCCAGCCGCGAACTTCGTAATGGTCCAAACCCAGTTCTTCTTTGGCTTCGCGAAAGCAGCTTTCTACCGACCAACGCCCAAAGGCCACCCGCAGCAACCGCCGTAGCGAGCTGCCACGCTCCCAGGGCACACGGTTGGCGACAAAGTACTTCACCTCGTTGGTCAAAACGTTGCGAGCCACGATCAAGCAGTGCCGACACCTCGGCAGGCCATCGACTCCCTTCCGCCAAAACCGCGCCCATTTCAGCTCCCAGACTTCAGGGCCGCGCTGGGTATCTTTGATGCGGTAACGCTGCCACTGCTGCTTGCGGAAGACAGGCGAATAACACGCCAGGTTTCGCACTTCGCTGCAGCGTCCGCCCCGCACCGCCAGCCGCGGGTACGACTTTTTGCGGCCCCGCCGCCGCGCGCGGCCCCGGCGGAGCACGCGCGGCTTTTTCAACCAGCCGCGGAAATTCGTCGGCACTTCGCCGACGAATACTTGTCCACGCTGTTCGAGACTGTCCAGAAAGGCCGTGTCACGGCCGTAGAATTCGTCAAAGGTCCAGGCCTGGACGCGCACACCGTTGGCCAAGGCGCGGTCGATCAGCTCCAGGGCGATTGGCGGCTTGGTGCGGAACACCACCGCGTCGGGGATGTAGTTTTTTTTCGACGCACCGGATCGTCGGCCCAGTCCCGCGGCAAGTAGACCGCGCTGTCGAGCAGGCACTGAAAGCCGGGACTGCTGTAGCTCAGATGCACGGCGACGACGCCGTTGTCGACCTTGCCACGGCTTCCCAGCCACTGCCGCGCGGCGCCCACGGTATGGCTGCCGCTTTTGGCCGTCCCCGATTCGTCAAGGCAGCCGACAGCCTCCGGATGAGCATGTTCGCGGGCCACCAACTGCTGGCAGTCGTCGCGCACGCCCGTCTCAGCCCACTTGATCGATTCCACGAAACGCTGTAGAGTACGTGGCGCTGTGCCCAGTTCCAGGGCCATGGCCTCGATGTTTTTGCGTTGCAGATTCAAGAGCAATCCCTGGACATAGATTTGCAACAAGGCGAAACCGGGACGGCTACGGAAGCGGCCGGCGAACAGGACCAGAAACTTGGCCAGCTCCTTGCCGAGGCTGGCAATCTGCTTTAGCGTCATCCTGACGATCCTCCGTAGTATTCCTTCCTGGAATCAGAGAACACGGAGGATCGTCTTTTTCAGTTCTACGACGCAACCTCAACCTTCTGTGTCAGAAGCACTTCCGTATGATTCACTCAAGAAAGTGGCGCTGTCCAACTACAAGGGCGCCAGAAAACAGGAGACGACATGGACCATCATCCGGAACACGATCGGTCCCATCGACAGGAGCGCGAACAAAAAAATGAGGAGCATAAGCTCCCCGAGGCGCGCAGTTATCTGAGTTCCATCCACCCCACGTGGTTTGTAGTTGTGGCCGTGATATTTATCGGCGCCGCGGTGCTAATTTGGACTGCGCTTACGTGATAAACGCAGACCGATCCCGGGGGGTGATACCCTGACCGGCCAGAGGTAACCGAGCTTCAGAAAGACCGCTGAGAAGGTCGTATCAATGCCCGGGGCTGTTTGTCCGTCTTCACACACCCAAACGCTTCCGTCCATAAAGGAGTTCAGTATTGACCATGATGCTCCAGCAGGCCGTTGTCGCTGCTCCTGTCCCTGGGGATACCGGACGTCACCGGTATCCCCCTTCCTCCCGAATTGCTGCGCCGCATGCATGCCTACTGGCGTGCCGCCAACTACCTGTCAGTCGGCCAGATCTATCTTTGCGGCAATCCTTTACTGTCAGCGGAGCCCCCCACGAAACGTGTCACACAAAGGGGGGGTGAAGCGAGGAGACCTGAATGTGGCCCAGCAAGCTCGCGCGCCGAAGAGAGGAGGACGGCGCTGTCCGGGCAACCAAGGGGCTTCCCACTAATTCGGCGTGCGGGCTTGCCAGGCCACATTCAGATCTTCTCGGTTCGGCTCTACTTTGTGTGACGCGCCTCTGGGGAGTACTTTGCCGAATTTGCCAGGCAGCCGTAGTCGATCTTGTCAGCCATTTACCCTGGGTTGCCCATGCGGCGCCGATCACGTCTCCTCCGCGCGCGAGCTTGCCGGGCCACATTCAGGTCTCCTCGCTTCAACCCCCCTTTGTGTGACACGTTTCGTGGGGGGCAAGGAACTCTTTCGGCGACAAGATTGGGCCGCCAGGGAACAATTCCTGGAAGGCGAAGGGTTCGTGACGCTGGACCTCGCCGAGCGCGTACTGAACCGGGCGGCGAAAAGCCGGGCCATCGAATACGAACGAGTGATACTCACCCCGCTCGCCGCACCGTCTTACTGTGTAAGCTGCCCAGCTTACTAAGAGGCTGTTCCAGAAGGTCGTCTTGTCATAGAGCAGCTGCATGAAGCGCAAGCCTTATCCCAGTGACCTGACCGACGCCGACTGGCCCCGTCTCGAACCGTTGTTATCTCCGGCCCGCCCCGGTGGACGGCCGCGCAAGGTCGACCTGCGTGCGGTCGTCAACGCCCTGTTCTACCGCAATCGGGAGGGCTGTACTTGGCGGGCCTTGCCTCACGACTTCCCGCCCTGGAAGACTGTGTACAACTACTGCGTGCTGTGGCAGACCGACGGTACTTGGGACAAAATCCTCACGACCTTGCGGCAACAGGTGCGCGTCGCCGCTGGTCGGGAGCCGACGCCCCGCATCGCCGTCATCGACAGTCAGTCGGTCAAGACCACCGAGGTGGGCGGCGAACACGGCTACGACGGGGGCAAAAAGATCACGGGCCGCAAACGCCATATCGCCGTGGATACCATGGGGTTGCTGCTGACCGTGGTGGTCACAGCGGCCAGCGTGCCCGACGCGGTGGGGGCGCGGACGGTGCTCAAGCAGCTGACGCCCAAAGTCTTCCCCCGCCTGGAGGTGGTGCGTGCCGACAGCGCCTATGCCAAGTATGGGTTGCCAGCCTGGGTACAACGCTTCAAACACTTCGTGTTGGAGTTGGTGCGTCGTCCGGCCCAGGCGGTGGGTTGGCTGCTGTTGCCCAAGCGGTGGGTGGTGGAGCGGACCTTGGCTTGGCTGGGTCGGTATCGCATCCACAGCAAGGACTACGAGCGCTTGACGGCGTCGAGTGAAACCCAAGTGAAGATCAGTACGCTTCATGGTCTGCTCCGCCGCTTGAGACCGACACGCAACGCTTCCACTCCCCCAGAAACGACGTCGCCGCGTCGCGTGAGGCATCTGGAACAGCCTCTCAGACGACGGAGGTAAGGATACTGACGGTGGACGACTACCGCCGTGACGCTGGTCGCGCGTATCGACGGCGTGGAGCGACGGATCGTCTGCGGGCACGGCGCCTGGCAGAAGGGGCGGGCGGCATGGTCTCAGTTCCCCGAGCAACCAGTCGCGGTCCGTGGTGCCTGGACCGAGGACGACACGTTCGTGGCCAAACTCTGTTTTTACGAGACGCCGTTCACGAGCACGGTCCGGTTGAAGTATTCCGGGGGAGAGCTGCGCTACAAGTCCGAGGCGAACGTAGGAATCGGACCGCTCAAGCAACCACAACTGGTGGGAAGGACGCAGTGACCGCGGCCGAGCGGCCAGATGATCGTCCGATCGCGGTTTGGACATTTGGGACATTTGGGATATTTCTAACGGGAGAGTCGCTCGTACTTGTACGAACTGGAGTAGATCATGGCAGACAAGGCGAATGGGTTCTCCCCCAAGAAGGCTGAGGCAGACGGCATCAACAAGATGGAGTGCGTACGGCAGGCGATGAGCGCACTCGGCTACGACGCTGGCCGGGTTGAGATCCAGAGTTTTGTCGAGAAGACATTCGGCTTCGAGATGAGTTTGGACGTCATCTCGACCTACAAATCAGATATCGCGCGCAAGGCAGCGAAAGCGAAGTCGGTGGCCAAAAAGCCTGAAACGCCAGCACCTGTTGCGGCGGCGAAGAAGGAATCGGGAACAAAGCCGCGGGCAAAAGTGACTGCGGTCACGCCGATAAAGAAACCAGCAGGGCCGGCGCCCGTTGCCAAGAATCCTGCCGTGCTGACACCCAAGCACAAGGCGAAACCGTCCCCGACAGCCGGCGGCAACGGCGACGCAGGTGGGGGCATTGGACTGGCGGATATCAAGGCGGTGAAGGATCTGGTCGGCAGGGTTGGTCCGGACAGTCTCAAGACCCTGGTTGACGTACGGGCGAAGTAGGTCCAGATCTGATTCCACAACGAACAAGGGAATTCAGAAAGCCCTCCTGCGGCTCGGGAAAGCTGTCGCGGTTTCCAGCTCATTCCTTGCTCGACGTTTCGCCATTCTCCGCATCGGCGAGCCGTTTACTCAGCCGAATCGTTTGGCGGGTTCCCGGACGAGATCAAGGGCAAAGCCGCACGCTTCGATGGCATCCCGCACGACACCGAAGCGGCGCACGGTTTCGTCGAGGAGGTCGGCGCAGACGTGGTTGCCGAGGATCCGGCCCTGGGCGTCCCCTGGGGGAACGCCCGCGCGACGGCAAAGTGCCCGTCACGTCTTAGGAATCGGATGCATGTGCGTCTTGACGTGGTGAACGAACTGCTTGGACTGCTCGTGCGTGAGGTGGAGCGTTTGGCCGCCTACCAGATGGACAGTCACTGACTCATCGCCCTTTTTCACTTCCACTGCGCTGACGTGGTCGTTGCGGAGCAACAGTTGCTCATCAGTCGCAGGGTCTCTCAACAATGCGAAACTCATAAAAACCTCTCTTTTGGCCAGGTACCATGTTCTGTAGCAGGAACCGATGAGGAGACAGACACTGAATGAAGCTGAGTGCGAATCATGTGCCAATCGTGCAGCGGCTGACAACGCAGAGGTCCGGCTGAGACTAAATCCGCAAATGGCGCTCGCCTTCTGAATCTCCTGGGCACGCATTTAGCGCGTCCTCATCGGGACGGGACCGGAGGAACCGCCAAAGCGATTGGTGACTTCCTGGGCGCGATCAGCGGCGGTAGTTCAGGCTTCAACGGCAGCGCCCCGGACGACGCCGAAGCGGCGCCCGCCTCGCAGAGGCTCATCGGCGCAGGCGTGGTGACCGAGGATCTTGCCCCGCGCGTCGAGGACACATACGTGGACGGCGCGCCGGGAGTAGTCACGGCTGACGAACCGTGGTAGAGTGGCGGGCAGGTCGAGGTACATCGGGTGGTGCGACTGCGCCCGGTTACTCCAGCGTCCTGCCGATTCGTGCTCGGCTGCGGTGACCTGGGTCATCGCCATCTGATCGCGCGCGGCGAAGAAAGCATTGGAATGTGGAAACGCAGGAAGTTGATGGCTGCCGTCGCCCTGCTCGTTGTGGGATTCGTCGTGTTGTACCTCTGGCTATCTCGCAGAGGGTATGCAGAGGCCGACCGCTATGGCATGACCGGCTTCTATTACTTCTCCCCCGAGGACTCCGACACTTGGCGGTCCAAGAACTACGGCTGCGTATTTCTGTTCTGGCCACTGAACGTGGTAGATCGGTCCCTCGGGATGGGGCGCGCCCCGGCCTCCGAACCGCTAAGGGGTCTGAGCCAGTAACGGCAGGTCGATTCAGCGATTCGGTGTCATAGAGCGTGCGCCATTGGAGGGTGCGGGTCTTTTCGGAATGCGGCCAGATGTCCAGGGACAATAGACTAAAACGCGACCTGCACGCTTTCGACGATGAAGGCATGGTTCTGTGCAACCCCCGCGACAAGGAAGCCGCTCATCGGGCCGAGATGGAAGGAATCGCTACAGACGATAGGACCGCAGTAACGTGCCGGAAGTGCCTAGCGCTGCTCTACGAGCGCGACCGGGCTCGGAAGGACGGGTAGTCAAACAGCCCACCAGTTGCTGCTGCAGCCATCCCACGCGAACACGGCGCATCGAGGCATGACGGCAAGCCTGCGTGAGGCTGCTGCGGAGCGTGGGCGTTTGGCGAAGGAGACGGTGGGTACATGATCGACCTGCACTGCCATATCCTCCCTGGGGTTGATGACGGCGCCGCGTCCCTGGATGAAGCGCTGGCGCTGGCTCGCTTCTGCGTGCGAGACGGCATCATGCACGTCGTCGCCACACCCCACTGCCACCGGCATTGCCGCCTGCTGCGACGTGACGTCTTGCCCCATGTCGCCCGCCTAAACGAAGAACTCGCCCAAGCCGGGGTGCCGTTGATCGTCCTGCCGGGGTCGGAAATCCAGGTCACGGACGCCGCCGCGTACCACCGCGACTTCGAGGCCGGCATGTACTGCCATTTGGGCGACGGCAGCGCGTTCACGCTGCTGGAGTTCAACTGGAAGGCAGAGATGTATCCTCCCGACGCCCCGGAACTCGTCGCCTGGCTCCGCGCCAGGGCATGACACCCATCGTAGCCCACCCCGAACGCCAGGGCTACTTCGCCCAGGACCCTAGGAGGTTGCGGGCACTCGTTGCGGCTGGGGCCTGGTTACAAATCACCGTCGATTCGCTGCTGGGCAATCACGGACGGAACCCAGAAGTGTCTGGGCAAGAGTTGCTGCGAACCTACGGCGACGCAGTGCTGGCCACCGACGCACACAACCTGCGGCGCTGCTCCGGATTAACGGCTGGCTATGCTTGGGTGAAGGAGCGACTTGGGGTCGGCCGGGCCGAAGATTTGCAGTCGCGAGCAGCCCGAGTACTGGATAGCCTGATAGACGGGGCCGAGCCACGACCTGCACCAGCCGGCCGACGTGAACACGGCGCATCGAGACATGACGGCAAGCCCGCGTGAGGCTGCTGGTGAGCGGTGACGTTCGGCAGCCGGAGGGACGCCTTGACTGCGGATGATCTGACGCGCGTGGAGACGGCGCTGGGAATCCAACTACCGGCTGTGTACCGGACCTTGATGGTGCCGTTTCCTATCCCGGCTTATGCCGGCAACACGGATACCGAGCTGTGGGACGATGCGGATTCTTCGATCGAGCTCAACCGCGAACTCCGGACCGGTGATCGCCAAACAGGTCTTTGGCCGGAGCATATGTTCGCCATCGGACGGGATGGGAGCGGCTGCGCGAGTGCGATCGACCTGCGTGATCCGATGGGACCGGTGTGGTGGGCGGATCGGTGCCACTTGGATGCGATCGGGACCGCGCAGGAATCGCCGTCGCTGGCAGCTTGGGCCGAACAGCACCTGGCCGAGCTGCGGGTTGATCTTGAAGAGAAGGGTGTCAGCGAAGATGCGGCTCCTAAAGAACGCGACAAGGCCGCCGCCGAGGGTGCCCGCGCCGAGGGCTTATTCCTACTCGCGGTTCTCGGCGTCGGCGCATTGCTCGTCCTAGCGGCATGGTTAACCGTGAGGTTTCTTGTCCCATAGCGCGGTCGGTACCATAAGGATACTCAGGGTTCCCGGGCCGAACCAACGGCTGAAGCTGACCGGGGCCACCATCGTGGTCCTCCATGCGGTCAAGGTCCTTGCAGGCGGCCCCGGCATCTTAGCCGAGCGTTCGGCCACAGTAGGGTGCGTCCTATGCGGAAAGCCCTGACTGTCGTGGTGCTTCTGGCGGGATGTGCTGTCTTCTCCTGGTTCCAGTTTCGCCCCGCCGCTCCCCCGCCCGCGGCTCCAAACCCGTCGCCGGAAAAACTGGTTGCGCTCGACCCGGCGTCGCCGCCGGACGCGCTGCTCGAAACGTATCTCGATGCCGTCCACTCGACAGGACAGCTCGAGCCAAGGAAAGACACGGTTGCCCAGCTCCTGGCCCGGTTCGACGGGCGTACACCCTACCTGGCCGCCGTGGCACTCGAGCCCATTGCGGCGAGCCGTGCTTTCGTGCAGTCCGCTCAGAAGCACGAAGAGTTGCTCCGGAAGAAATTCGGCCCGGACCTGAACGGGCAGCCGGTGACTTCCGCCCTGCTCGATCCTGTCCTTGGCGGGGCCATCCTCCCGCCCGGACTGCCCGATGCACCGGGTGATCTCCTGCTGCTCGACGTAACGGCAGGCAAACCGGACGTTCTCAAGAAGATCGAACGCGAGGGAGAGGTTCTCTACCGGCTGCGCTGGCACCAGGGGCGACGCGACATCGTCGAATCGCTGGTCCTGGTCCGGGACGAGGGAGCGTGGAAGGTGTTGACGCCCGGCCTCGTCCCCTACGCATGGAAGAGCATCGCCCCCGACCCCAGCACGGGAGAAGGTAGGGAGTCCGGGCTGTTTCGCGAGGACAAGGATTGGACCGCCGCTGACCTTCGGAAGTCGAACGCGGAACTGGCGAGGAGGATTCGAGACCGGCAGACGGCCTTGGACGAACTGACACGTCAGCTCGACGCTGGTATGATCACGACGATCGGAGAGTACCGGGCGGCGTACGAAAAATGGCTGCACAGGACGAAGTGAACCGGTCGGCCCGGAACGGTCGACAGACGGGCGTCGGAGTAGTCCGGGTACACGAGTCCGTCAAGACGATTCCCTCAAAAAGAGCGAGACACGATAGCCAGCGGTCAGGCAAAGATCAAAAGAACAGGCTCGCCAGCGCCTCGGACACATAGTCCGCCGGTGTCAGAGGTAGTGGTTCCGTCAATTCCCATTCGGGACGGAAATCCGGCAAGAACAAATGTTCCTCCAGAGCGACGAGGACAGAACCTCCTGCCACCGCCAGGCCCAGTTCGCGGTTGTGCCGCAAGCTCAGTGCGTCGAAGTTGCCCGTACCGAGATAGGCCCAGCGGCCATCGACTGACATGGCCTTTGATATGCGTCAGGCCGGGATAGAGGTATGGCTCAAGACAATAAATCTGCAACACAACATCGGAAGTAGATTCCCCTGAGAAGCGCAGGGTTCTGAGCCATACTTGTCAGTTTGCGTTCCGAGAGTTCTTTGATCTCGGATTTGGTCTTTGCCTGATGACCCTGGAGTTCTTGGTGTTTCAAGTGGTTCCACACTTTCTCATCCGGGTTCCAGTCCGGCGAGTACGGTGGCAGGTGAAACACATGCAATCGTTTATGACCGGCGATGAAGGCTTGCGTCAGCTTGGACGTATGCGGTGGTGCTTGGTCCATCACGACCACCAGATGACGACGCGGCTGTTCTTTCAGCAATTGTTGCAGAAACTCGATAACCTCTACCGAGGTGATGCGCTTTTCATAAAGTCGAAATACCAGTCGTCCACTGGCATTGATGGCCGACATGGCGGCAATCGACCCGCGCTTCCCGGTGACCCGCTGCCGCGGTGTCTGGCCACAGGGATCCCAGGTTTTGCCCAGAAGTGCCGTCAAGGAGATGCTGGGTTCGTCCTCACAGTAGAGAATCGCCCGGTATTCTTCGAGTGAGGCGCGAATCTTGGGGAGCGTGGTCTGTAGCCATTCCTGCCTGGCCACTGGATCGGCTTCGCAGTATTCCCGTTCCGGCTTCTGATAGGTCAACCCGGCTTCTTGGAGGCGTCGAACGATGGTTCGGGGTGTCACGGAGATCGAGAACTGTTGTGAAATGACTTGATGCACTCGTTTGGCGGTCCAAAAGTCGGTTTCAAAGCCGAAGGTTGAGGCAGGTTGCAACACCATGTCCCGCCAGTGCTTGATCGTCAGTTCCTGTAGTTTGCGCGGTCGGCCGCTGCCAG
Source organism: Gemmatales bacterium (assembly GCA_038331535.1). GTDB lineage: Bacteria > Planctomycetota > Planctomycetia > Gemmatales > Gemmataceae > JBBQPD01. The sequence goes on from JBBQPD010000013.1 coordinate 14,740, forward strand.
GACAACGGAGCAATCCTTGGGGACCACCGGCAGCGCCGTAGCGAACGAGCCAACGATGAAGTGTGGTGCGATCGACTTGGTAAGCTTGTGCTACTTGGGTAACGGGCATGCCCGCATGGGCAGCTTGGACCGCCCGCATCCTGAGTTCGTGGGTAGAGTAGTTTTCGTCGGATAATGCGAAAGGGCTGGAGATTTCCGGGATTCTTGAGCAAATCGTGCAACGAAGATTGTCGGCCAAACGTCTATCCCGGTGGAGAATCATGGGCATTCCATGAAAACGTTCGCCGAGCTTCGGAGAGGAATCGACATGCGTTTGCCTTGTCCGGAACAACGTCTCGACTGCCTGCCCATCAGCGCGGTGACACTGAATCTGGCTTGTCGGGATGAGATCATCCCGATTTTGCGGGCGTTGCAGCTCCTGTATGCCGACGCTCCCGTGCGGCGGGAACTCTTGGGTCTGGTGGGCAAGGATGTCAACAAGAGTACGAGCCGTAAGCGTGGCCGACGCGGGATGAACTACTGGGAGATCACGGTGCTGGCGGGAGTGCGCTTGGGCTGCAACTTGGATTAGGACAAGCTGCAAGATTTGGCGGAAAACCACCGCCGCTTGCGGCAGATCATGGGCATTGGCACGTGGCAAGACGACGAGGTGGACTTTGATTGGCGGCGGATTCAGGACAACGTGATCAAACTCCGGCCCGTGACCCTGAAGAAACTCAATGAGCTGATCGTGCGGGTGGGGCATGAACTGAAACCACAAGCGATCACGGCGGTGCGTGGCGACACCTTCGTGGTGGAAACGAACATTCATTATCCCACTGAGTCGAACCTGATCGGCGATGGCTTGCGGAAGGTAGTGACGCTGGCGGCGCGGTTGGCGGCGGCACAGGGCTGGCCCGGCTGGCGTCAACACGAGCCTTGGCTGCACAAGGTCAAGAAGCAGGTGCGGGACATCGGCCGGGCGTCGCGCACCAAGAGCAAGGATGGGCCGGCACGCCTGCGTGCCGGCTACCAGGAACTGTTGGCTCTGGCCGTCGCGTTATTACAGCGTGGGCGGTAGTTGGCGGCCGCGCTGCAGGCGCCAGAGAACCTGAGCGTGTTTAACCTGGCGGGCGGAGCTGGCGCGCAGGAATTGCTGCAGTACGCGGACCTGACGGCCCAGGTGTGCGACACGGCCCGCCGACGTGTGCTGGAAGGCGAGACGGTGGCCAACGCCGACAAGATCTTCAGTATCTTTGAGCCGCACACGGAACTGCTTAAGCGTGGCAAACAGCCGAACCTGACACAGTTTGGGCACCTGATACTTGTGGTCGAGGACGCGGTTGGGTTTGTGGTGGATTATCGTGTGGTCGAGGCCGGGGTGTTGGATCAAGACTTGGTCGTACCGGTCATGCGGGAGTTGCAAGAACGCTTTGAGGGCAAGATCGACAGCGCTTCATTCGACCGGTCCTTTCACACGCCGCAGAATCAGCAAGACTTGGCGGCGATCGTGCGGACGCCCTGCATCGCGTCGAAGGGCCACGAGAAGGGGCGGCAACAACAGCAGGAAAGCACCGTGGCTTTTCGCCGAGCGCGGCAACGTCATTCTGGCATCGAGTCGGCGATCGGCGCCTTGCAAGCGGGCAACGGCTTGAAGCGTTGTCGGGATCGCAGCGCACCGGGTTACGAGCGTTATGTGGGCCTGGGCATCTTGGGGCGCAATCTCCAAACCTTGGGGAAACTGCTGCTGGCCCGAGACCAAGGGGATTGCCAGGCCGCCAAGTCCAAACGCAAGCGTGCTGGTTAGCCGACGGCAAGACGACAAAAAAGGACAGAAGCAGTGGTGTCGCGGAGAAGGTGCGCCCGCAGAAGCCTGTTAGCCCGTTTGGAACCACGAAACGTCTTCGCGAATCAATGTCGAGGGCATGCTATCAGCTACCAAGCGGGTGGCAAAATAGAAAACAGACCATTATCCGACGGACACTAGGTAGGTCTGCTAGTGCGTCGCGCCGCTTCGTCATTCACGAAGGTCCGTACCCATTCGTCTTCCTACTCTGTCCAGGGACGGCGATCTGCTGCGGCTGCATGTTGTCGAACCAGGCGCCGGCGGGCCAGCATTTCGAGCACGAGCAAAGTCATCCCGATCAGAGACTGAACGGCGGGGCCGATTGCATCCTTCAGAAACTGTTCGGTACTCGGTGCCCGGATGAGTACAACCAGTAAGAGCACAATCGCCATCCCAACTCATGAGAGGCCGCAAAGGATCAACAGGCTGTCGAACGGGCTGGTTGGTTGCGTTTCACGTCGTTACCGTGCCTGCCGTTAAGTACCTGTCTACTTCGCACCTACCGGCTTGGATTGCCCTTCTGCCCCTTCCCGCCCTTCGGCCTGTCACCCCTGCCCCATTTGCCCTCGGTAGCGTTGGACGCGGCTGACGCGACGCCAGGGGCTTTCCAGTGGCGTCGATCGCGTTGGTTGATCGAACTCGCGTAATGCAAACTTGAGGCGGCCAGCTTTCACGGCGAGCTGTGCGGCCTTTTTGTCGCAGCCCTTGGCCTTCTCGATCATCGCGGCCTCGATTGCCGCCATGTCGTCAACGGTGACGGTGGAAAGCGAGGCGTTCAACAGGGCGGCCCTCCTCGCCGCGATGTCGCCGGGAGTCGGAAGTTCGCCACTTGAGTGTTCGGCCATACTTCACCGTTTTCCTTTCTTCGTCGGCTTCTCTTTGGTCGGCCGTGCTTCGGCGTCTGGCATCCCGCGTGGGCGTCCTCGGTGTGGCGGTTCGGTCGGATGAAGTGGCGCCGAACCCCTGCTCTCATCGAAACGCCGCCCGGCAATGAGGGCACTGAACGACATAGTGGTTTGCCAACCGACCCCCGCATCTGCCACAATCGAACCGCTCCGCCATTCGAGAGCCGACCATGAATAGGACGGTGCAGGCAACCAGACCCACGCCCCACACGATCAGATTACCGGCCGCGCTAAGCCATCCCCAGCCGAGCGGCTCGACTTGGAAGCCGAGGTAAACGGCACCGCCCAGGACGATGAGTCCCAAGAGCTGGACGAGCGCTCCCATTCCGGCGAACTCGAACGTTCGCCGTCGAGACGCCGGCGGCGGTTCGGTGCTGTCGGTCGAGCCAGGCGCAGGCGATTGGATCATCTCGGCAACTCCCGTCGTTTCTGAATCTCTACCACCGGGCACGCAACTACTATCTTCGAGCAGCGGGGCAGACGGGTCAATCCCTTCGCTCGGCGGGTCCTGGCCGAGTCCGCGGCCGGCTACGCCGTTCGGTATGTCAGCTGCACAGCAACCCATCATGAGAAACGACCTGCAAGATCTGGTCGAGGGGGCCGTCGGCACGACACCCGAAGTCAGCCGGGACCGGCTGTCCGCTGGAGAGTCTCACGATCTACTGGGCCGTCACCTCGTAGAGGTGCAGCGCCACCGGCGCGTCCCCGTAGCGCGTGGCCGGAAGATCTGCCGCACCAGTCGCCAGTCGTCGGTGCCGATCGATAGCGGCGCTTTGTTGATGAAATTGAAGCCGTCGAGCCGCCGGCCCTGTTCATCCACGGCATCAAGCTGCAACATGCACAGTCGGTCCGTCTTCACCCAGACGAGTGCCTCGATCAGTCGCGGCTCCTTCTGGTTGAGGACGACTGGCACCGAGGTTACCGCTTTCTCATCGCCGACCGCGACGATCATCTGCAAGCTGCGGCGGCCGCCGTGCATGACGAGCGCATCGGCCGCGACCGGGCCGCGGTTGTCGGTATTGGCGTTGTGCCAGGTGTTGAAGATGTAGTAATGCGCCGGCGGGAAATAGCGGTACTTCACCGCCTGTTCCCAGCCGCGCGGATAGCCTTTCTCGTCCACCTCCTCGAAACCGCCGTCAGGGAGCAGGTTCGGCGACGCCGGGCCGGGTTCCGTCAACTCGGCACGCTCCACCTCGACCCGCCCCGTCTTCCCCCGATAGCGGACGGCGACGCGCACGGTTCCGGGTAGAAGCGTGCCGAGCTTCGCCGCCTCGGCCGCCTCTTTCGGGTCTTTCAAGGCGGCCTCCTGCGCCGCTTTCAACCAGGCCGTCGCGGACAACGGAACTTCAACCCACCTCTCTTCGTACGTGCCTTGCGGCAGCGGTGCGAAGGCGGACGCCGTGGGAGGAAGGCTAGTCCCGTACGGGTCCGCGTCGAGAATGCCGCCGAGTGGAAAGAAGCCAACTTCGATCTGGCCTGCGTCGGCCGGGAGGTCATGTCCCTTGAGGCGGACGCGGAAGCGAAGATCGCGGACGACGCGCAGCGGTTGGGGACTGCGCTGCGCTTTGAACGTGGGAAAGCCGCCAGCGTCGGGAAAGCCGGCCCGGCTACGATCGTCGTGGACGGCGACCCAGTTGACGCGCTGCACGATCTCCGCCGTCGGGCCATGCAGAACGAGGCGGCGCTGTCCGGCGGGAGCCTCCGCGTTCAGCCAGCTCCACGATCCCTTGCACGTCCAGCCATCGGGGTTGAAGTCGCGGCGGTTGTAGAATTCGGAAGAGTAGCACCAGTGGTGGTTCTTCGTCTCCGGCAACAAGGTGAGCCAATCGTCCTGAAAGTCGGCGTTGCGGAGCAGGTTGCCGCCGGTCTGGGCGGTGGCCGGCGTGGCGAGCAGCGCCGTCAGGAAAGAGATGAAGAGGAATCGTGGCACGACGGTCACTCCTGGCGGGGCGATCCGGATCGAACGTCTTGTTTGTCCATGTGGTTCTAGGGAATGGGACGGGTAGGCGATCAGCGCCTTCAGACAGCGCGGGCAGCAATCTCATGGACCGGTGGGGCAGGGGCCTTCTCGGCTCGGTGGCCTGATAGCTAAAAAAAGAGAACCCCGTCAAATGAGCGGAGTCACCCCGGGGCGTAGTCTGCGCCGCTACCCCCAATCCATTGCCTGGCGAGTAC